>JALZJA010000538.1 GCA_030860005.1 Actinomycetota bacterium | reverse complement strand
AATACCGCGCCTCATCGAGCGCCGGATTCAGGCTGTACAGTGCAGATCACCCCGCCCTCTTAGCTCAGTTGGTAGAGCACTTCCATGGTAAGGAAGGGGTCTGCGGTTCGAGTCCGCAAGAGGGCTTCCCGGATTTGCAGGGATTTTGTCCCGGACGGAAGTCTCAAGCTCGGGTTGAGAGGTACCAGACGGGTACATCTTTCGGCGCCTGAGCCCTTCTTCGCGCCCGGATCCGGGGTCCGCGTGGGGGGCCAGTTCGGCAGCTCGGTCCTCCTTGAGGGTATGAGCATCGAGCAGCACGACGCAGCGTTCCTGCGCCCGGCCGAGGCGGCCGCGCTGGCGGGCCTGTCGACGCGGGCGATCTACCGCGCGATCGAGCGCGGCGAGCTGCCGGCGGCGCGGCTGTGCTCGCGGCTGCGGATCCCGCGCGCGGGGTTCGACGAGTGGGCCCGTCGGGAGTTTCCGCGCGCTGCTCGCGCGCCGGCGGGAGGAGTCCGCGTGAGCGTCGAGCGTGTCGAGCGTGGGGACGGCACCGTCGTCTGGCGCGTTCGCTGGCGCCAGGCGGGCGCCAACCGCTCGAAGGTCTTGGGGCGCAACGGCGACGCGCTGGACTTCGACGCCGAGCTGCGGCGGCGCAGGCGCACCGGCGAGCTCGCCGCGATGGACGCCGGCAAGGAGTCGCTGGCGCAGTTCGGCCCGGAGTGGTGGCAGCTGTACGCCGAGCCGAACCTCGCCCCGAAGACGCTGCAGGTCTACGCGATCATGTGGGACACGCACGTCCTGCCGCGCCTCGGCGCGCTCGCGCTGCGCGAGATCACGCCGACGGTCGTCAACCGCTTCCGGCTCGAGCTCGAGGCCGAGGGCGTCGGGCGCACCTCGATCGCCAAGGCGATGACGTTGCTTTCGGGCGTGCTGCAGCGCGCGTGCGAGTGGGACCGCCTGACGGCCAACCCGGCGCGCGCCGTGCGCAAGCCGAGCGCGGCGTGTGTTCGCAGCGTCGCGCCGCTGTCGCCGGAGACGGTCGAGACGATGCGCGACTGGCTGCTGCGCCGCGACCTGGTCCGCGATGCGACGCTCATCTCCGTGCTCGCCTACGTCGGGCTGCCGCCAGGTGAGGCGTTCGCGCTGACCTGGGCTCACGTGCGCGACCGAACGCTGCTCATCGAAGCGGCCGTGAGTCTCGGCGCGATCGGCGCGACGAAGACGCGCCGCCGGCGCACCGTGCGGCTGCTCGGGCCGCTCGGCCAGGATCTCGCCGAGTGGCGGCTGCGCGCCGGGCGGCCGCTCGCCGGGCGCTCGTCTTCCGTGGCCACGCGGACGATCCGTGGTCCGCAGCCGCGTACAAGAACTGGCGTCGGCGCGCCTTCGGCCCGCCGCCGCGGCCGCCGGCCTGCCTGACGCGCGCCCGTACGACCTGCGCCACTCGTTCGTCTCGCTGCTGATCGCCGAGGGCCACAACATCGGCGAGGTCGCCCGCCAGGCCGGGCACTCGCCGAAGATGGCGCTTCACACGTACGCGCACGTCTTCGACGAGTTCGACCCAGCTGAGCGCACCAACACCGCCGACCGCATCCGCACCGCGCGCGAGGAGCTGCGCGAGCACTCGCCAGCCGACGCTGTTCGACGTCGCATGAGCAGGCAAGGGCGATCTACGACTACGGCCACGCCCTGCACGACCTGCAGCTCAACGGGTGGGTGCTCGCCTGGCGGCGGCTGCTCGGCGAGACGCTGCTCGAATGGCACGGCGAGACCGAGATCCAGCCGCCGAGCGGCCTGCGCCGGGACAAGGACCCGTTCCTGCGCGTCGACACCGACCGCTACGCCTCGGACCTGCGCGACGAGCGCCCGCGGCTGCTGCGGCCCGACGCGGTCGTCGAGGTCGAGGACCCCGACGGCGGCACGCCGCTGACCTACCTCCTCGAGTTCGACCGCACGCGCCGCGTCGACAAGAACTACGACAAGTTCCGGCGCTACGACTGCTTCCCGAACTACTGGTGGCGCCACACCGACTTCGGCGGCCTCGACGACGCGCCGTGGCTGATCTTCATCTGCCACGACCGCGACCACGTGCTGCAGTTCATCAACGCGGCCGACCACGAGCTGACCGGGAACGTCTCGGAGCCGTGGAGTCAGGACAGCGATTGGATGGGGCGGCGACGGATCGGGTTCTGCATCGAGCACGGCATGTACGAGCGCAGCCCGCACGTCTGGATGCTGCCCGAGCGCCCGCGGCGCGAGCGGCATGACGGCGACGGCGGGTGGCAAGCGATCCGCGCGTGGCTGCCGGGGGAGCGCGCAGCGAAGGGGAGTAGCCGCAGCGTGATCCGCCGCCCTGCGAGGTGTATGAGCTGTTGCGTACGAGGTGTATCGTAGTGGGTGTGGTCACGCGCACGAACATCAACCTCGACATGGAGCTCGTCGCGCAGGCCGCGGACGAGCTCGGCACGCAGCGGACGACCGACACCGTCCACGGAGCGCTGCGCGACGTGATCGCCCGCGCCCGCCGCACCCGACTCGCGCAACGCGACTTCGAGGACCTCACGCCGGACACGCTCGAGGCGATGCGCCGCCCGTCCGACCGCACCGCTTGACCGAGCTCGCCGACACGAGCGCCTGGGTCTGGTCGCGCCGCCGCGCCTACCCGCAGCTGCGCGACGCGTTCGACACCGCCCTCGTCGACGGCGAGCTCGCGACATGCGACATGGTCCGCCTCGAGCTGCTCTACAGCGCCCGAAACCCGGCCGAGTTCGCGGAGATCCGCGACGAGCTCGGCGCGCTCCCTGACTGCCCGATCGCGCCCGACCAGTGGCAGCGTGCGCTCTGGGTCTACGAGCAGCTCAGCGCTCGCGGCGGAGCGCATCAGCGCTCGGTCACGCACCGGGCCCTCCTCATCGCCGCGGCCGCAGAAGCGGCCGGCGTCACGGTCCTGCACTACGACGAGGACTACGACCGCATCGCCGAGATCACCGGCCAGCCGATGCACTGGCTCGCGCCCGCCGGCAGCCTGCGCTGACCTGACGGGGTTGTTGCGCCGTCGCAGCGACCATGGTCCCTTCTAGGTGGTCCTCTCTAGGTGGTCCTCTAAAGAGGTTGCCCCCGGAGCGCAACACGCCGCCGCCCCGCCGCCGGCCGAAA
>JALZJA010000394.1 GCA_030860005.1 Actinomycetota bacterium | reverse complement strand
ACGCGCGAAAGAAAGAGGCGCGAGCTCGGCCCGCTCGGCGCGCAGTCGCCGCAGGCGATCCTCGACTTCGGGGAGGAGTCGGTCGCAGCAGCCGACGGCCAGCAGGCGCAGCTCCTCGGCGGGCCAGATCGCCGCCGGCGGCTCGAGCGGTGGGGGAGGGGGGAGGAGGCGGAAATGCACGTCGGGGAGCCTCCCAACGCCCGCGGACGTCATGGGTCACAGAATCGCCATTCTGTGACCCCAATTGCTCTGCCGGATCGCTTGAGACCAGCAGGCAAGCAGGTCGCGAGTACGGAGTTCCGTGACCCAAGAGCGGGCACAGGGGAGAAGAAGGGCTCCGGGCGACTCCCGTTAGCCCGTCTCGCGCCCCAACCCCGCCTCGCGCGCCTTGATCACCGCCCCGGCGCGATCTGTGACCTGCAACTTCGTAAAAACGTTCGAGACGTGGTTCTGCACGGTCTTGAGCGTCAGGCTCAGCTCGACGGCGATCGCCGCGTTGGTCCGGCCGCGGGCGATCAGGTCGACCACGTCTCGCTCGCGCTCAGTCAGCTCGGGGAAGGGATGGGCGGCCGCCGAGCCCGCCGCGAAGTAAGCATCAGGCGCTCGGCGATCGCCGGCCCGAAGATAGCCTCGCCGGCCGCGACCGCACTGATCGCGCGCAGCACGTCGTCCTGGTCGGCGCCCTTGAGCAGGTAGCCGCGAGCGCCGGCGCGCATGGCGGCGAAGACCGAATCGTCGTCTTCGTACATCGTGAGCACGAGTACGGCGACCTCCGGGTTGCGGCCAACGATCTGACGGGTGGCGTCGATACCGTTTCGGCCGGGCATCTTCACGTCCATGAGGACGACGTCAGGCGCGAGCTCGAGCGCGCGCTCGACGGCCTCGTTGCCGTCGACGGCCTCGCCGCAGACCTCGATGCTCGCCGTCGACTCGAGCATCGCGGCGAGGCCCTTGCGAAAGGCGGGATGGTCATCGGCGACGACGACCCGCAGCGGCACGTCGCGATCGCTCAAACGTTGACTCCGATCGGAAGTTCGGCGGCGACCCGCGTCCCGCCGCCCTCGCCGGCACCGACCTCCACCCGTCCGCCGAGCTCCTCCGCCCGCTCGCGCATGGACGCAAGGCCGACGCCCGCCTCGCGCACGTCGTCGACGCCGACCCCGTCGTCAGCGACGACGATCCTCAGCCCGCGCCCGACGTCGAGTTCTACCCGGCAGCGGCCCGCGTGCGCGTGGCGCGACACGTTGGTCATCGCCTCGAGCGAGATCCGGTAGGCGGCGACCTCGACGGCTGCGGGCAGCTCGGGGAACGGGTCCGGGGCATCGACCGACACCTGTAGCGCGGCGCCGTTCGCGCTCATGCGCTCGGCGTGCGCGCACAGCGCCGAGACGAGGCCGAGCTCGTCGAGCGCCGGCGGGCGCAACTCGTGCGCCACCCGGCGGATGTCGCCGATCGCCTCCTGGGTCTCGTTGCGCAGCTCGCGTATCGCCCGGCTCGCCGCGCGAGGATCGCTGTCGATCTGGTTGCCGACCGCGTCGAGGCGGAAGGCCATGCCGGCCAGAGTGGGACCCAGGCTGTCGTGGAGATCGCGGCGCAGGCGCCGGCGCTCTTCCTCGCGGGTCGAGACGAGTCGCTCGCGCGAGCGCTGGAGGTCGGCGGTCAGCCGGACGCCGTGCAGCGCGACTCCCGCGTGGTGGGCGAGGTCGGCCAGCAGCCGCCGGTCAGCTGCGGTCAGCGTCCGCCCGGCGGGAGGCTGCACGGCGAGGCGACCGATCTTCTTGCCCTGGTAGACGAGCGGGATGTCCTCGCCGATGCCGCCCCCGCGGCTGCCGTAGGCGGCGACCAGCTCGAACTCTCCGTCGCGCTCGAACTCAATCGCGGCGTAGGAGACCCGCAGCGCGTCCGCGACGGTCTCGACGATCGACTCGGTCACCGCCTCGGGAGCCAGGGTGCCCTGGAGCCGATCCCCGAGCCGCGCGAGCGCGGCGTACGGATCGTTACGGTCTCCGTAGATCAATCGGTCGACGCGCTTTTGCACCCGCTGGCGCAGCGGCTGGATCCCGATCGCCACGATGCCGGTGGGCGATCAGCCCGAGCAATCCACGTGAGTCGAGCACCGAGCTCAGCCCGCCGACGACCGCGACGTAGATCGCGACGACGCAGGCGGTGAGCACGCCGTAGACCAGCGTGCGGTTGATGATCAGCTCGATGTCGAAGAGCCCATACCGAAGGACCGCCACCGCGATCGAGATCGGGACCGCCAGCTCCATCACCGCCGCCGCCGCGCCGGTGATCCACGTCACGTCCCCAGTCATCGTGTTCTCGACCCCGCAGTTGACGAGCGTCGCCGGGATCAAGAGCGCCCCGTAAGTGAGCCATAGCAGTTGTTGGCGCTCCACTCCGG
>JALZJA010000521.1 GCA_030860005.1 Actinomycetota bacterium | reverse complement strand
GCGAGGCGCAGGTAGCCCGACAGCGAGTTGAGGACGTGCTGCCACGGGCGGATCGCCTCGGGGTTGCGCACGGCGATCGGCTCGCCCGCCAGCGCGCCGCGCATGATGTCCGGGATCAGGCGGTCCTCGCCCCAGTCGCCGCCGCCGATGACGTTGCCGGCGCGCGCCGACGCAAGCCGCGGGGAATCGGGCCCAACCACCCCCGGCGCGAAGAACGAGCGCAGGTAGGCGTCGACGACGAGCTCGGCGCAGGCCTTGGAGCTCGAGTAGGGATCGTGGCCGCCCATCGGGTCGGTCTCGACGAACGGCCGCGGCATCGGGTCGGTCTCGACGAGCGGCCGCTCGCGGCCCGGCGGGTTGTCGTAGCACTTGTCCGACGTGACGTTGACGACGACCCGCACCGACGGCGTCGCGCGCACCGCCTCGAGCACGTTGACGGTGCCGAGGACGTTGATCTCGTACGTTGCGCGCGGGTCGATGAACGAGCGGCGCACGAGCGGCTGGGCGGCCAGGTGGATCACGACCTCGGGCTCGTGGCGCGTGAAGGCGCCGCGCACAGCGGCGAGGTCGCGGATGTCGGCCGAGACCTCGGTCACGCCGTCGGCGACGCGCGCGAGCTCGTACAGCGACGGCGACGACGGCACCCCGCGCGCGAGCCCGACGACGCGCGCCCCCACCGCCTGCAACCACAGCGACAGCCACGCGCCCTTGAAGCCGGTGTGACCGGTGACGAGCACCGTGCGGTCCCGCCAGAAGCCCGGATCCACTAGCGGCGCCATGAAGCGGCGGATGCTAGACGTTGACGTCCGGGCAGGCCCTGAGGCGGGAGGGGCGCAGACCACGCATTAGGCTGCGCGGCGCCGATGGCCGTGCCGCTGTTCGACACGAAGACCCCGCTGGAGCCGTTGCGCCCTGAGCTCGACGGCGCGATCGCACGCGTGGTCGACTCGGGGCGTTTCGTCCTTGGCCCGGAGGTCGCCGCCTTCGAGCAGGAGCTCGCGGCGCACTGCGGCGCGCGCCACGCGATCGGCGTCGCCAACGGCACCGAGGCGCTGACGATCGCGCTGCGCGCGATCGGAGTCGGACCGGGCGACGACGTCGTCGTGCCGTCGTTCACCTTCTACGCGAGCGCCGAGGCGATCCCGCACACGGGCGCCCGGCCGGTCTTCTGCGACGTCGATCCCGAGACCTGCTGCGTCACCGCCGCCACGGTCCGCGCCGCGCTGACCGCGCAGACGAAGGCCGTCATCGCGGTGCACCTCTTCGGCAACGTCGCGCCGGTCGCCGAGATCGAGGCGCTTGGCGTGCCGGTCCTGGAGGACGCCGCGCAGGCCGCCGGCTCGCTCGCAGCGGACGGGCGGCCAGGCGCGCTGGGAACGGCCGCGACGTTCAGCTTCTTTCCGTCCAAGAACCTCGGCGCCTTCGGCGACGGCGGCGCTGTCACGACAAGCGATGCGGACATCGCCGAGCGCGTGCGCACGCTACGCTTGCACGGCTCGCGCGACAAGGTCACCTACGAGGAGGTCGGCTACAACTCGCGCCTCGACGAGCTGCAGGCGGCGATCCTGCGCGTCCAGCTCCCCCACCTCGACGGCTGGGCGGACGGGCGCCGCGCCGCCGCGCGCCACTACGCGGACGCCGGACTCGGTGAGCTCGTGACGCTGCCCGTGGCGGCACCCGGCGCGCGGCCGGCATGGCACCTGTACGTGATCCGCCACGCGCGCGCCGATCGGCTCGCTGAGGGGCTCGCGCGGCGCGCGGTCGGCGCCAAGGCCTACTACCGCACGCCGATCCACCGCCAGCACGCGATGGCGCACTACGCCGCCGGCGTCGAGCTGGCGGCGACCGACGAGCTCGCCGCCACGCACCTCGCGATCCCGATCAGCCCGGTGCTCGGCGAAGCGCAGGCGGCCGAGGTCGTCGCGGCCGTCGGCCCCGCGCTGCTGGACGGCTGACGAACGGGCGCGCGCCAGTCGGACGGGTCTGAGCGTGCGCGAGCTGACGGCGCCGGTAGGGTCCTGGCGCGTCATGCGCGGGGTCAACCTCAGAGCGCTCAGCTTCCCCGTCCACCGTATCCGCCGCGTCGCCGCGCGCCACCGCGCGTACACGATCGTGCTCGCGCTGGGGCTGCTCGTGCACGCGCTCGCCTACTTTGCCTTCTTCCCGGCGCTGTTCTTCCCCGATTCCTGGACGTACCTCAGCATGACGTGGTCCCAGCAGCCGGACTTCGTCGGCTTGAACTTCTCGCGGCCGAGCGGCTACCCGATCTTCCTGTGGGCGATCGAGCCGCTGACCGGTCACCACGTCTCGCGCGTGGCGCTGATCCAGCAGGTCATCGCGGTCGGCGCCGGAGTGCTCGTCTACGTCGTGCTCGACCGCCTCGGTGCGCGCCGCTGGATCGCGATCGCGGCCTCGGCGCTCGTCCTGTTCGACGCCTACCTGCTGGTGCTCGCCCAGATGATGCTCGGCGACGCGCTCGCGATGGCGCTCACGCTCGCGGCCGTGTCGCTCGTGGCGCTGCTGCCGTCGAACCAGCGCTGGGGCAGGGCCGGGGCGATCGCGCTCGCGGCCCTGGCCGGGCTGCTGCTCGGCTATGGCGTCACCGTGCGGACCGTCTCGATGTTCGTCGTCCCGATCCTGCTCGTCTACGTCCTCTGGTCGCGCAAGGGCTGGCTGGTCATCGCGGCCGTGACGGTGGGCTTCCTCGCCCCGGTGCTGAGCTACCTGCAGTGGCACAAAGACAGGACCGGCACGTTCTCCTTCACGCAGGCCGACGGCTGGTTCTTGTACGCGCGGATCGGCGAGATCGGCGAGTGCCGCGACGCGAAGATCCCCGCCAACGCGCGCGTCATGTGCCCGCAGATGGCACACCCGCCCCCCTACGTGCATCTCCATCTGTGGGGCGGCCTGTACTCGCCCGCGCGCCGCGCGTTCGGCATCGGCCCGCAGGACGACAACCCGGCGGTCAACGAGGCGCTGAAGGACTTTGCGATCGCGATCATCAAGGATCGTCCGATTCGCTACGCGCGCATGGTCGGACACGATGTCGTGCGCTACTTCCAGCCCGGCGTGTACGGCGAGAGTGGCACCGACGTGACGCTCATGGGGGAGATCCAGCCGATGGCGCCCGAACCGATGCGAGTGCCGCTCGTCAAGGCCTGGGCGCCCCGCTACAACTACGACGGGAAGCCGAACCTGCCCGACGGCGTCGTCAACGCGTACTCGCGCTGGCTGCACACGCCGCGCTGGCTGCTCGGGATCGGGACGCTGCTGGCCGGCCTGGCGATCGTGGCCAGCATCGCGCTGCGGCGGCGCTTCGAGCTCGAGCACCGGCGCGAGGCGTTCCTGCTGCTGGGCAGCGGCCTCGCGCTCGTCGTCGGGGCGACGGCGACTTCCGCGTTCGTCCTGCGCTACCTCCTGCCAGCCGTGCCGCTGCTGTGGGCCGGCATCGCGCTCGTGCTCTCCGACGTCCTCGCGCTGAGGAAGGCGCGGCGAGCCTAGCCCGTCACGCGCCGCGACCGATCGAGCTCGGCCTGCAGCCGCTCGAGCACGCGCACGACGCGCAGGCCGCTGTCGCCGTCGGAATGCGGCTGGACGCCGTCGCGCACGCACTGCACGAAGTGCTCGATCTCGAGGCGCAGCGGTTCGGCGTTTGAGATCCGCGGGCTGTAGATGTCCCCGGCGCGGGTGATGTACTCGCCGTAGGAGTCGGCCGACTGGTCAAAGCCCTTGTCGTAGACGGTGACCTTGCGCTCGAGGTCCATGTCGTCGAACGTAGCCATCCGCTGCGAGCCCACGACGGTGAAGCGCCGTTCCTTGTGAGGATCGAGCCACGACAGGTGCAGGTGCGCGGCGAGACCGCTCGGGAAGCGCAGGAAGGCGAAGACGACGTCCTCGACGCCGGGGCGCATGTAGGACTCGCCGTGCGCGGTCGCCTCGAAGGGATCCTCGCCGGCGAGGTGCAGGACGACGGAGAGGTCATGGGCGCCGAGGCTCCAGAGCGCGTTCTCGTCGGCCCGTAGCTGGCCGAGGTTCAGCCGGTTGGAGTAGATGTAGTGAATCTCGCCGAGCTCGCCCGAGTCGGCGATCTCCTTGAGCTTGCGCACGCCGGGGTGGTATTCGAGCAGGTGGCCGACCATGAGCACACGGCCGGCCTCGCGCGCCGCGGCAAGCGCCCGTTCGGCGCCGGGGACCGACTGCGCGAGCGGCTTCTCGACGAAGCAGTGCTTGCCGGCCTCGAGCGTCCGCACCGCCAGCTCGGCGTGGGTCGGGACCGGGGTGCTGACGACGATCGCGTCGAGATCGTCGTCGGCGAGCAGGTCGTCGAGGTCCGCGGTGAAGCGCGCGCTGCGATACGTGGCGGCGAGCCGCTCGCGCGCCTGCGGTCGCTCGTCGCAGCACCAGGCCAGCTCGACGCCATCGATCGCCGCGAGGTTGCGGGCGAGGTTCGGTCCCCAGTAGCCGAGGCCGACGACGCCCGCGCGAATGACTCCGTCGGCCATGATGCGGCGAGTCTAGAGCGAGCGCCGGGCGCTCAGATCGGCCAGATCGGCCCGCACCATCTCGTCGATCATCGCCTCGAAGCTCGTCTCCGCCGTCCATCCGAGCCGCTCGCGCGCGAGCGACGGATCGCCGACCGGCGGCGTCTGCTCCGGCGCGCGCACGAACGCCGGATCGACGCGCACGTAGTCCTCCGCGCCCAGGCCGACGCACGCGAAGGCGGTGTCGACGAGATCCCCGACGGTGCGCCCGACGCCGCTGGCCAGGACGTAGTCGCCGGGCTCGTCCTGCTGGAGCATGAGCCACTCGCCGCGCACGATGTCGCGCGCGTGGCACCAGTCGCGCACCGCACGCAGGTCGCCGAGCACGAGCTCGTCCTGCAGTCCGAGCTTGATCGCGGCCGCTCCGCGCGTGACCTTGCGCGGCAGGAAGCGCTCGGGGCGTCGCGGCGATTCGTGGTTGAAGGCGATCGCGCTGGCGGCGTGAAGGCCATCGCGCCCGCGCAGGGTGCACGTCAGCCCGTGCGCCGCGAGCTTCGCCACGCCGTAGGGCGAGCGCGGGCGCATCGGCGAGCGCTCGTTCTGGGGCGACTCCCCGGCGTCGCCGAAGATCTCGGCCGAGCTGGCGACGAGGACGCGCACGCGGTTCGGCGCCTCGCGCGCGCTCGCGAGCAGCGTGGCGGTGGCGCCGGCGACCGCTTGCAGCGTCCCGGCCGGGTCCTCCCACGAGGCGGGCACGAACGTCGGCGCGGCGAGGTGGTAGAGCTCGTCGGGCGCCGTTTCGAACACGGCCGCGCGCAGCGAGCCCGGGTCCGAGAGGTC
>JALZJA010000513.1 GCA_030860005.1 Actinomycetota bacterium | reverse complement strand
TCGTAAGTGTCCGGCGAACGGAGGGCGTCCGGAGACGGGGCGCGCCGCTGGCTCGGAAGTTCCTTGACGTTCGGTGTTGCTTGACGTTTTCGATGCTCATGCGGCGCTGACGGCGGCCGGCTCGGCGGCGGCGTCGAGGCGCGCGAGCTGGCGCTGGAGGTCGCGGCGGGTGAACTTCCACTCAAACGGCGTGGCGATCTGCTCGTAGCGGCGTCCAAACGCCAGCAGGTGACGTTCGAGCGCGTCGAGGTCGGCGAAGTCGTTGGGCTGCAGCGCCTTGCGTTGGACGACTGAGAAGTAGACCTCGGCCTGGTTGAGCCAGGATGCGTGGACGGGGGTGTGGACCAAGATCAGGTTCGGCCAGGCTCCTTGGAGACGGTCGATTGAGCGCTGGCCGCGATGCGCCGAGCCGTTGTCGACGATCACAAAGACGCGCTGGGCCGAGGCATAGGGTTCGATGGACATGAACTGTTCGACGAGCGCTGCGAAGGGCTTGATGGCGTCCTTGGGCTCGCAGCGGTCAAAGATCCGCGCGCGGCGCACGTCCCAGGCGGCCAGGTAGCACAGCGCGCCCTTGCGCTCGTACTCGTGCTCGACGTTCTGCCCGTCGCGCGCCGTGGCCGGCAGGGTGGCGTGCGTGCGCCGCCGCGCCTGGATCGAGGGCTTCTCGTCGGCGCAGACGACGAAGTCACCAGGCTCAAGCAGCCTGCCCTCCCAGCGGCCCTCGTACAGATCAAGGATGCGGCCGGCCTTGGCGGCGAAGTCCGGGTCGCGCGGGAAGATCCAGGAGCGGTAGTTCCATGGGCGGATCGCGTCCTCTGACAGCCACCGCCACACCGTCGCGCCGGAGATCTTGGCGACGATCCCGCGCGCGACGGCCTCGTGGGCGATCTCAGCGGTCGACCAGCGTGAGAGCGCGACGCCCCGCTCGGCCGGCAGCTCGCACGCCAGCGCCTTGACCTCGGCGACCTGCGCCGGGGGAAAAAGACGCGGGGCGCCCGGATCGTGGCCGCTCCTCAAGCCCGGCCAGACCCTCGTCGAAGAACCGCTTGCGCCACTCCGAGACCGACTGGCGAGAGACGCCGAGCTGCTCGGCGATCTGCGCGTTGGCAGCGCCCTGCGCGGCCAGCAGGATCGCCTTCGCGCGGACCACGTCGCGCCACGGACTCGAATACGCACCCGCCCGCCGCGCCAGCTCGCGCTCCTGATCGCTGCTCAGCGTGATCCGGTACGGGGTGGCTCGCGCCATCACGATCAGATTCGTCGACCGAGCGCTCGCTCCTCCTCGCATACGCCGGATACTTTCCGCCGGCCAGCCTCGCTGACGCCATCGGCGCGCGGCTCACCGGGAACCTGTCGCGCTGCACCAAGCGCACTCATACGTCAAAGGACTTCCGAGCCAGACCACTTAGACCCGCGCGGCGACCAATCCGCGCGCGTGGAGCGCCTCGGCGAGCTGCACCGTGTTGAGGGCGGCGCCCTTGAGCAGGTTGTCGCCGACCACGAAGAAGTTGAGCGTGCAGAGGTCTGAGAGATCGCGGCGGATGCGGCCGACGGCGACCTCGTCGCGGCCGGCGTACTCGAGCGGCGTCGGGACGTCGTCGACGACCAGCCCCGGGAACGCGCGCAGCAGCTCGAGCGCGCGCTCGAGGTCGACCTCGCGGGCGAAGGTGGCGCGCGTCTGGACGCCGTGGCCGACCATGACCGGCACGCGGACGCATGTCGGTGACACGGCCAGGTCGGGGATCGCGAGGATCTTGCGCGACTCGTTGCGCAGCTTGAGCTCCTCGTCGGTGTAGCCGTCCTCGCCGACCGTCCCCAGCAGCGGCACGGCGTTGAACGCGAGCGTCGCGGCGTGGACCGAATGGCTCACCTTTGCCGCCGCGGCGGCCCCGTCCTCGCAGAGCTGCTGCACGTCCTGCGCCAGCGGCGCGATCTGCCCGGCCAGCTCGTCGATGCCCTTCTGCCCCGCCCCGCCCGCGGCCTGGAAGCTCGTCGGCACGATCGCGCGCAGGTCGAACTCGTCGTGCAGCGCCTTCAGCGGCAGCATCGCGACCATCGTCGTGCAGTTCGGGTTCGCGACGATCCCGTTGTTCCGGTCAAGCGCCTCGGGGTTCACCTCGGAGACGACCAGCGGCACCTCCTCGTCCATCCGGAACGCGCTCGAGTTGTCGACGACGACGGCGCCCGCCTCCACGAACCGCGGCGCCCATTCGCGCGAGCGCGTCGCGCCCGCCGAGAAGAGCGCGACATCGAATCCCTGGATGGTCTCCTCGTTGAGCGACCGGACGACCAAGCCGCCGTCGAGCTCGCGCCCGGCCGAGCGCTGCGACGCGAACGGCACGATCTCGGATACGCACTCGCCCGCCCACCCGCGCTCGCGCAGCAGCCGCAGCATGACGGTCCCCACGGCGCCGGTGGCGCCGACGACGGCGAGGCGCAGGCTCACGCGAACTCCCCGAACGGCCGCTCCGGCCGGATCGTGTCCCGGCCCGACAGCCCGAACGCGGTATGCAGCGCGCGCACCGCGTCGGGCACCTGCTCTCCGGAGATGACGCACGAGATCTTGATCGGGGAGGTGGCGATCATCTCGATGTTGATCGCCTCGTCGCCGAGCGTCGTGAAGACCTTCGCGGCGACGCCCGGGTGGGACTTCATCCCCGCGCCGATGACCGAGACCTTGCCCATCGCCTCGTCGGTGGCCACCTCGATGCCCAGCTCGACGCACAGCGCGCTCAGCGCGACGCGGGCGTCCAGGAGATCCGTGCGCGGCACGGTGAACGACATGTCGGCAACAGCGCCCTCTGTCACCGGCTCGTTCTGGATGATCATGTCGATGTTCACGTGCGCCGCGGCGAGCGCGGTCGCGATCCGGCCGGCGATGCCGGGAATGTCGGGCACGCCCTTGAGCGTGACGCGCGCTTCCTCGGTGGAGTGCGTTACGGCGGTGATGAGTGGTTGTTCCACGGTTTCCTCTGCTCCGACGATCACGGTACCGGGCGCGTCATCGAAGCTCGACCGGCAGTGGATGCGCACGCCGTGGTTGCGCGCGTACTCGACGGCGCGCAGCTGCAGCACGCCAGCGCCACTTGACGACATCTCGAGCATCTCCTCAAACGAGAGCACAGGCAGCTTGCGCGCATTCGGCACGATCCGCGGATCGGCGCTGAAGACGCCCGCCACGTCGGTGTAGATCTCGCAGACGTCGGCCGCGATGGCGGCCGCGAGCGCGACCGCGGTCGTGTCGGATCCGCCACGGCCGAGTGTCGTGACGTCCTTGGCGGTCGACACGCCCTGGAAGCCCGCGACGAGCACGATCGAGTCCTCTCCGAGGGCGTCACGTATCCGATCGGCGCGCACATCTAGGATGCGCGCCTTCGTGTGCGACGTGTCTGTAACGATCCCCGCCTGTGACCCGGTCAGGGAAATCGCGCGATGGCCGAGATCGTTGATCGCCATCGCACACAGGGCGCATGACTGCCGCTCGCCGGTCGACAGCAGCATGTCGAGCTCGCGCGGGTCGGGATGGGGAGACATCTCGTGCGCCTCGGAGATGAGAAAGTCGGTCGTCTTGCCGCGCGCGCTGAGGACCGCGACGACGCGGTTGCCCATCTCGCGCTTGGCCACGATCCGATGCGCCGCGCGCTTTAGGCGCTCGGCGTCGGCGACCGAGGTCCCGCCGAACTTCATGACGACCGTCCCGCTCATGACCGGACCGGAGCGTAGCGAGTGATCTCGACCGCGCTGCGCCGCCCGCGCGTCGTGATTCTCGTGGTCGTCGTGGTCGCGGTTGCCGTCGGGGTCTTCCTGTTCACGCGCGGCGACGACGAGATGCCGGTCGGAGAGGCCGGCTCGCGCTTCGGCAAATCGGGCGACCGCGGCGGCGGCGGCACGCTGCTGGACACGCTCGCGCCCGTGCTCGGCGCGACCCAGAGAAACCGGCGCCTCGGCTCGGACCCCGAGCCGCCGTCGGCCGACGAGCTGGGCCGTGCTCCCGGCGACGCCGTCACCGGGCTGTTCGTCGTCGGTTTCCGTGGCAAGACGCCCGACGGCGACTTCTTCGAGCGCCTTGCCGCGCGGCCGTATGGCGGCGTGCTGCTGACGCGGGCCAACTACAGCCAGCCCCAGCAGCTCGCGACGCTGACGCGCGGGATCCAGCGCACCGCCCGCGAGGGGGGGAACCCGGCGCCGCTCGTCGCGGCGCAGCAGGAGGGCGGCGAGTTCAGCGCGTTTGGGAACCTCGCGCCCAAGCCGCAGGTCGACATCGGCGAGGCCGGGCCCGAGGCGACCTTCGACAGCGCGCTGTCGAGCGCCAAGCAGCTCAAGGCGCTCGGCGTGACCCTGACGCTCGCACCGAACGCGAACCTTGCGGTCGCCGGCGGGCCGGGCCAGGGACGCGCGTTCTCCGACCGCGTCTCGGCCGTGACGAGCGCGGTGCGCGCGTCCGTCGGCGCGTACAGAGCCACGGGCATCGTGGCGGCCGTCGGTCCATTCCCGGGCGACGGCGCCGCGTCACAGGATCCCAACGAGGGACCGGCGCCCGTGGGGCTCGGGATCGAGCAGCTGCGCGGCGCCGACATGAAGCCGTTCCAGGCGGTCGCCAGCGGGCGCTCGGCCGCGCCCGCGATGCAGATGTCCAACGCGATCTATGTCGCCTACGACGCCGTGACGCCGGCGACGCTGCTGGCGGACGCCTACGACGAGCTGCGCGAACGGCTGGACTTCAGGGGCGCGGTCATCTCCGCCGACCTGACGGCGACGACGGCGACCTCGGGCGGAAACGTCGGCGACGCGGCGGTCGAGGCGCTCAAGGCCGGCGCCGATCTGCTGCTCGTCCCCGGCGGCCGCGCCCAGCAGGACGAGGCGTACCGCGCCGTCGTGGCCGCCGTGCGCCGGCGCGACGTGCCGGCGACGCGCGTCGTGTCGGCGCTGCGCCGGATCGCGACGCTGCGGCGCTTGACGCGCGGCGCGCGCGCGCCGGTGAGGGTGCCGGAGTAGCCCTACAGCTGGCGGCGGCCGAGGAACGCCTTGCCGAGCGTCACCTCGTCGGCGTACTCGAGGTCGCCGCCGACGGGGAGGCCGCTGGCCAGGCGCGTGACGACGACGCCGGGGGCGCGCTCGCGCAGCGTGTCGGCGATGTGCAGCGCGGTGGCCTCGCCGGTCGTCGTCGGGTTCGTCGCGAGCACGACCTCGCGGATCGGGTGAGTGGGATCGGTCACGCGCGCGTACAGCTCGGAGATCTTCAGGTCGTCGGGATCGATCCCGTCGATCGGCGACAGCGCACCGCCGAGCACGTGGTAGCGGCCGCGGTACTCGTGCGTGCGCTCGACGGGGATCACGTCGCCGGCCTCCTCGACGACGCAGATCAGACCGGCGTCGCGGCGCTCGTCCATGCATATCCGGCAGCGCGGCGCATCGGCGAGGTTGAAGCAGACCTCGCACAGCGTGATCTTGTCCTTGACCTCGCTGATCGACGCGGCGAGCGCGGCGGCGTCCTCGGGAGAGGCGCGCAGGATGTGAAACGCCAGCCGCTGCGCCGTGCGCGCGCCGATGCCGGGCAGCTTGCCGAGCTCGGAGATCAGGCGCTGGATCGGCGGGGCGTACAAGCGGGCGGTGAAGCTCCGCTCAGCGACCGAGGCCGGGGAGGCCGCCCGGGCCGCCGAGCGCACCGAGGTCCAGCCCGCCCGTCAGGCCGCCCATCTTCGTCGCGGCGAGCTCCTGGGCCTGGCGAAGCGCCTCGTTGACGGCGGCGAGAACCATGTCCTGGAGCAGATCGCGATCCTCGGGATCGATCGCGTCCGGGTCGATGCGGATGTCCTTGACGTCGAGGTCGCCGCTGACGGTGACCGTGACCATGCCGCCGCCGGACGACGCCTGGACGGTCTCCTTCGCAAGCTGCTCCTGCGCGGCCGCCATGTCGGCCTGCATCTTCTGAACCTGCTTGAGCATCTGGTTCATGTTGGGCTGGGGCATCAGAGGGTTCCTAGCTTGAGGGGTCGGGTTGCGGGTCGGAGTGGATCTCCTCGGCATCGAACTCTGCCACCAGGCGCGCCACCCATTCCTCGTCGGTCGGTTCGGCGGGCGGCGCGGCGGCGGGTTCGTCGCCGTCGACCGGCGCCTGCCCGAGCACATAGGCGATCCTGGCGCGGCTGCCGGTGATCGTCCGCACGGCCGCCGCGACGCACGAGCGGTAGGTCTCGTCCTCGGCCTTGCGGCGCAGGAAGCTCGCGGTCGCCGGGAATGCCACCGTGACCTGCTCGCCGTCGACCGCCACGGGTTGCGCATCGGCGAGCAGCGCCGCGCACAACGCGTTTGAGTCCTTCAGCGTGTCCAGCACCGCGGGCCAGACGGCGCGCAGCCCATCGAGCTCGAGCGGCGGTGCGCCGCCGGCCTGCTCGGGAACGGCCACGGCGACCACCTGAGCGGCGCCCGGCGCAACCGCCCTCGCCGGCTCGGGCCGCGCCCGCGAAGCGGGCTCGCTCGCGGCCGCCACGGACTCCGACGGCTGCGTGGGCG
>JALZJA010000510.1 GCA_030860005.1 Actinomycetota bacterium | reverse complement strand
GCGTTGGCCTGGGGCTCGCCCGTCGCCAGGAGCTCGAGCACGGCGCGCCCGACCGCGCAGGCAAGCGGGTTGCCGCCGAACGTCGAGCCGTGGGCGCCGGGGCGAAAGACACCGAGCAGGTCATCGTCGCCGACGACCGCCGACAGCGCCACGATGCCGCCGCCCAGCGCCTTGCCGAGCACGTAGAGGTCCGGCACGACGTCCTCGTGCTCGCACGCGAACGTCTTACCGGTGCGCCCGAGGCCCGACTGGATCTCGTCGGCGATCAGCAGCGCGCCGCGCTCGGTGCACAGCCGCCGCGCCGCGCGCAGGTAGCCGGCGGGGGGCACGATGACGCCGGCCTCGCCCTGCACCGGCTCGACGAGGAACGCGACGACGTCGTCATCGTCAAGCGCGTCGGCGAGTGCGGCCGCGTCGCCGTAGCGCACCGAGCGGAAGCCGGGCGTGAACGGACCGAACCCCGACCGCGCCAGCGGATCGTCGGAGAACGACACGATCGTCGTCGTGCGACCATGGAAGTTGCCCTCGCAGACGACGATCGTGGCGCGGTCAGGCCGCACGCCCTTGACGTCGTAGCCCCACTTGCGCGCGGTCTTGAGCGCCGTCTCGACCGCCTCGGCGCCCGTGTTCATCGGCAGCACGCGCTGCTTCCCGCACAGGGCCGCGAGGTCGCGCGCGAACGGCCCGAGCTGGTCGTTTCCAAACGCGCGGCTCGTGAGCGTCACGCGCTCGAGCTGCTCGCGCGCGGCCGCGACGAGACGCGGGTGGCGGTGGCCGAAGTTCAGCGCCGAGTAGGAGGACAGCGCGTCGAGGTAGGAGCGGCCGCGGTCGTCGTGGACCCAGGCGCCGGACGCGTGGCTGACCGTGAGCGCCAGCGGGTGGTAGTTGCGCGCCGTGTAACGCTCGGCGAGGGCGGCCGTGTCTTCGACGCCGAGCCGGACGTCCAGCGCGAGCGTCAGGCAGCGGGGACCGCCGCCAGCCTTGAGAAACTCCGAGACGTCCACGACCACCGGCTCGAAGCCGCGTGCGCGCAGCTCGCGCTCCAGGCGCGGCGTACAGGCCGCCATCACGAGCGTGCGCCCGACGGCGACGGCGTTCGCGCAGAAGGCGTCGGCCTCCTCGTCGGTGAGCACGATCGGGTCCGCAACGAGCTCGGTCACCAGGCGCGCGCTGTCAGGGTCCATCGCGCCCGGGACGATGAGCGCGGAGTGTGAGTCCAGCGGGCAGAAGGCGATGTCGACGTGGTAGAAGCGCTCGTCGACGAGCTCGACCGCAAGGATGCGGCCGGCGACGATCCGCGCGAGGTCGACGTAGGCGCCGGCTGATGAGCGCGTGCGGTAGCCGGCGACGAGCGCATCGCCGAATGGCAGCGCGTCGCCCGCGCCCTCCTGCACGACGTCCTCACCGAGCGCGCGCACGTCGTAGCCTCGCTCACGGAACCACGTCTGCGCGCGGCGCGGCTCCGGCCGGCGCTCGGGATGGCGCATGCGGGCGGGGATGAACGTGCGACCGTCGACGAGCCCGAGGTTGGCCGTGAAGACGAGGTCGGGCAGCTCGGGGTCGGCGTCGAGCAGTTCGATCTCAGCGCCCGCGGCGAGGTACGTGGCGACGAGCGCCTCCCACTGGCGCTGCGCGCGCTCGCGATCGACCGGGACGGAGAGGTCCATCCAGGGGTTGATCGCGTAGGACACGTCGAAGTGCGTCGGGGGGCACATGAGAAACCGCCGCCCCCAGCTGAGTTCAGCGCTCATCACCCCAGGACGATGGCATCCGCAGGCGCGCTCGCCAAGGGGCTGCTCTTGCGCGTTTGCGCAAGATTTCGCTGTTCTGAACGCTCTAAGCCGTGGATCCTTCCGCGCCAGCTCACTTCCGCTTCAGAGTGACCCTCAGAGGGAGCTCGCCGCCAGGACCTACGACGCCGCGGCCTCCCAGCGCGCGAAGGCTTCCTCGACGGCGCGCTTCGCCGCGGCATGGCGCTCGCTGGACTCGGCGGAGCGCTCGGGCGTCGCCCACGCCTGCGGGTCGGCGAGCTCGGCTTCGATGCGCTCGAGCGCCTGCTCGGCCTGCTCGATCTCGCGCTCGAGCTCGCGGATGCGTCTGCGCGCGTTCTTCGACGGCTGCGCACGATTGCCGCCGTTGACGCCGTTGGCGTCGGCGACGAGCGCCGCGGTCTGCTTCGCCAGCCGCTCACCGGCACAGGCGGCCGGCGCCGGCGCCGGCTTGGGCTTCTTCTTCTTCGGCCTCGCCTGCCGCGCGC
>JALZJA010000481.1 GCA_030860005.1 Actinomycetota bacterium | reverse complement strand
GATGCTTTCAGGCGGTTCGGATGGTCAGGGTGTCGAGGTTGTAGGTCAGGATGCCCCATCCGGTCCAGGTCTTCTGGCCGTCATCGCCTTTGAGGCGGCTGCGGCGCATGCCGTAGCCGCGTTTGAGGTGGCTGATGCGTCCTTCGGCGCCGGTGCGGTAGCGCTGTAGGCGGCGTTGGGTGCGTCGGGAGCCGGGTTGCTGGCGCCCGGAGATGAAGACCCGCTCGGCTTGGAGATCCTCGAGCTGCTCGCTGGTCGCGGCGACGGTGAAGCCGCCGTCCAGCGCAAACTCCCTGGGCGAGAGCCCGAGCTGATTGAGCTCGGTGACCGTCTGGGGCAACAACTGGTTCTCGACGGGGTTGCCGACCTGTGAGGACGCCGGCACGATCAAGCCGCGTGCGCCGCGCTTGGTGTTCGCGGTGACCTCCGCGATCTGCGTGATGTAGCCGAACTCGTTGGGCTTGCCCAGCTTGCCCTTGCGGATCGGCCGGGCGTCGGGATCGGACAGCGAGATCAGCCGGTCTGCGATCTTCTCGCCGCGCACGCGCTGGCCGATCTGCTCGCAGACCTTCTGGCAGCGATCGGCGAGCTCGTCGAGCATTCGTGCCGCGCGCAGCTTGGCCTGGGCGCCCCGGCCCCTGGCCTTGCGGCGGGCGGTCGCAGCCAGCCGCCGCGCCTCCTTGACGGACTGCTCGAGCAGCTGGCCGGTCTGCTCGGTCAGTGCGAGCACCTCGGCCTTCGCCTCCCCGCCGCGGCGGCGGATCGTCCTTGAGACAGCGCGCAACCGCCGGCCCATCGAGCGCGATCGGTCGCGCACCCTGATCTTCGTCTCGCCGAGCTTGGCGGCCAGCTTGCGGCCCTCCCGGGCGAGCGACCTGACGCCGTGCGAGGCCAGGCCCGCGTCGGTCGGGTACTTGATGTCGGCCTCGATCACCGTCGAGTCGATCCGGACGGCCCGCGCCTTGAAGCGCCGCTCGCGGACCGCCGCCTCGATCAACGCTCTGGTCACGTCGTTGACCGTCTGCTCGCCGATCCGCCGGGTCAGCTTGCGGACCGTCGACTCGTCCGGAACGCGCTCGGTCAGCGCGATCCGACAGAACCTGCGCAGATGAATCGAGTCCGAGACCTCCGCCACGAGCGTCCGGTAGCCCCAGCCGTGACGCTGCTTGAGCACCATCAGCCGCACGAAGGTCTCGATCGCCAGCGTCGGGCGCCCATGACCAGCCGCCGAGGTCCCCGACACGAGCGCCTCGCGCTCCCAGTGCTCGACGAACGGCGCCAGCAGCACCGGATCTGACAGCAGCCCGTCCAACGCCGCGAGATCCTGCGGCAATTCGCGCACCTCGATCGGCAGCGCCTCGTCCCACAACGTCTCCGCCTGCCCGGCCACCAACCGCAACATGACCCACTCCCCTCGCCAGAAACCCGCCCATATGCAGGCATATCCTGACGACCAGAGCGGACGGAACGGCCCCAGATCACGCGACCAATCGCGTCCATTCAGGCGGCGAGTTTTTCCGCGGCAAGTAGCCTAGCTGTGTTTGCGTGCCTCGAGCAGGTCGAGGGGTCCCCACGCAGTCCGCAGCCGCCGGTAGCGCTGCACGTCGCAGAAGCCGGCTGCGTGGATGAGTTCAGGCACGCGCCCGGCAGCATGGTCGCGCGTGCCCTCGAAGCCGTCGATGACCTGCAAGACGAAGAACGACGCCCGCAACAGCGCAGTGGCGGGGCGGCCCCAGTCAGCGATGTGCAGGCGCCCGCCGGGGCGCAGAACGCGCGCGACCTCGGTCAGGGCGCGCCGCTTGGCGTCCGAGCTGAGGTGGTGCAGCACCAGCGACATGACGACCACGTCGGCGGCGGCCGTGGCGAGCGGGAGATCATCCGCCAGACCGCGCCGCCAGCGCACCGACTCGGAGCCGGGCTTTGTCTGGGCGAGTGCGAGGATGTCTGCGTCCCCGTCGACCGCGGTGACCGCAACGTCCGGGCGCGTCGCCGCCAGGGAGATCGCGAGCGTGCCGGTGCCCGCGCCGACATGGGGTGCCGTTAAGGAACGTGGCACCAGGTGACAAGTAGCCGGATCGCGGACGCGTTGTGCGTGGAGTGCGGTTCAGACCGTGTCGTCGTCGCTCTCAGTCGGCGAGGCTTGGCTGAGGGCGAGGCGCTTGGTCATGTTCAGCGTGATGTCGCCGTAGGGTCGGACGTGCGCCCAGAACAGCGCGGTGAGGCCGCGTTGGTCTTCGGCGGTGAGTACGCCTTGCCATTCGGGTTCGGCGAGGATGTCCTGGAGCATCAGTGTGTTCACGTAGACGAGCGCTGCTTGCAGGATGTGCAGGGCGAGCATTCCGAGTTGCTGCTGGTCGCGGCGGTTGGTCGCGAACTCGCCGCTCTTGCCGAAGAAGATGACGCCGTTGACGCGGTTCCAGGACTCGATCAGGTTCAGGCCCTCCTCGATCTCGCGTTGCAGGTCGCGGTCGCGTAGGTAGCGCGCGATGAAGATCGTCTTCTGCGCACGGCCGAGCTCCAGCATCGCTTGGTAGACCGGATGCGAGGCGTTGCGCGTGAAGCGGCGCAGGATCGCCTCGGTCGACGCGGTCCCGACGCGGATCGCGGTCGCGTACTTGACCAGCTGGTCGTAGTTCTGCTCGATGAGCTCCCAGCGGATCGGGCGGGTCATCGCCGCCTTCAGGCCGGGGTAGGCGTCGGGTTGGCCGCGGTCGGGCCCGTAGAGCTTGGCCTTGGTGTGCTGCTTGATCCGCGGCAGCAGGTCGAAGTCCAGCAGCCGCGTGATCGCGAACCCGATCTCCGATTGGCCGTGCGAGTCGACGTAGTTGCCTTCCAAAGCCATCGAGGTGCCGTGGCGCATGGCGCCCTCGACCATCGAGGCGACCTCCGAGGCGGCGCAGCTGATCAACTGGGAGTGCACGACCATCGACTTCTTCTCGACGTGCCAGTAGATCAGCACGCCGCGGCCGCCGTAGCGCGAGTGCCATTCGGTGAACAGGTTCTGGTCGTAGGCGCGGAAGTGCGTGGAGTCCGACGCGACGGTCGTGGTGCTCTGCCCCCAGATCGCTGGGTCGCGGGCGGCGAACGTGGCATCGGCGAGCTGGATGGCGGCCAGGCGCGCGCCGTCGATCGTGAAGTAGCGACGGGCGGTGTAGCGCAGGTCGGCTTCTGTGTGTCCGTGGTTGCCGGCGGCGACGGCGCTGATGCCGGTGTTCGTGCCGTAGGCGTAGGCGACGAGCAGCAGGCGCTCCCACAGCACGGAGCGCTGCAGCGCTTCGCGTGAGCCGACGGCGGTCAGCTCGCCGAGCATCCCGGTCCGCAGGGCCGCTTCGGTGACCATGTCGATCAGCGGGACCTGGCCCCAGCGTTCGCGCACCGCCTTCTTCAGGCGCCGTAGGTTGCGCGGCTCGGGCTGGGCCTCGAGGGCGGTGAGCTGGATCGCGCCGCTCTTGCGGTCGGTGATCCGCAGCCACGGCAGTCCGGGCAGCGCGTCGTTGAGCGCTCGCAGCTCGGTGCGCATTTCCTCTCGCAGCCCGGCCGTGAACGCCTTCGGGTCAAGCGGCTTGTGCAGCTTGTCGTAGTGCTCGCTGCGGTGGATCTCGAAGTCGGCGGGGAGGTCCTCGTCGGGGTTTCGCCATTCGTGTGCGCCGACGACCCAGATCTCCTTGCAGCGCAGCCGCTCACGCAAGGCTTGGAAGACGCAGGCTTCGTAGACGCCGCGCACGACGCGGGTGCGCCCGCGGGAGTCGGTCTTGGTCAGCAGTTCGGTCCAGTCGGCGTTGACGGCGCCGTCCAGGACGACGTGCTCGCCGACGGGGTAGTACGTGCCGCCGTGGTGGGCGTAGCGCACGATCAACCGCAGGGCGTCGATGACGGGCTGATGCGCGGTGTTGTTGGAGCGGAACTCGAGCACGCCGAGCAGCCGGATCAGACCGCGGCGGTAGTGGTTGGTGTAGGACGCCTTGAAGACCTTGCGCTTCTGACGCTGGTACTCCGTCCCGGTCGCGCGGTACTCGTTGACCAAGTCGGTCAGCGTCGCTTCGCCGCCGACGACCGGGTAGATCACCTCACGGACGCTGTCGTCGGGGGTCTTGAGGGACGCTTCGGCGATCTTGGCGAGCATTGTGTCCTTGCCGCGGACGCGGCGGAAGTCCTTGACGAACTCCGCGACGACCTTCTGCTCGGCGTGCGCGTTGATGCGGTGGATCGTCGAGATGAGCAGTTGCGCGAGCGTGTCGGTGACCTCGCGCTCACGCAGGACAAGCAGCGCGCACAACAAGGCGAGCTGGGTCGGCCGGGGATGCTCGCGCAGATGGCTGGGCGACTCGACCATCGCTCGGGCCCGCCAGCCCTCGACGATCTTCGGCGCGACGCCGGCGAACAGGTCGCCGGGGAGCTCGATCGCTCGGATCGCCTCGAGCTTTGCGATCTCGACAAGCATCGTGTCCAGGCTCACGTTGCCTGGTGGCGCCTTGATCACGGCCAGCACATCCTCGCCGTCATCGTCATCGCCGGCGGCGATCAGCGCCTGGACGCGCTTGGCCGCAGCCGCGGCGACGCGGTCGGCAACCAGCGCCAGCAGCGCCTGCTCGGCTTGATAGAGCGCCGACCTGACGATCTCGGTGAGCCTGTCGGGGGTGGGCGGCTCGATCAGTTCCGCGCGACAGCGCGCGAGCAACTGCTCGTGAACGCGGTCGCGGCGGCGCTCGACGCCGGCGACGTGCTCTGTCAGCCACGCCGTCAGCGCGTCGGCGTCGGTGACACTGCATTCCCTGAAGCCCGTGTAGGCACGGATCTCCGTGCGGTGGCGCTTGGCTGTGCGACTTGCTAGGTCAAAGGCCGCGAGCTCGCCTGCCGGGACGCGGACTTGGCGGGCCAGATGCGCCACGGCGTCGTCGGGCAGTTCGCGCAGCGCCCGTGGGAAGCGTCCGTGCCACAGCAAGAACTTCAGCAGGACTGCGAAGCCCAGACGCGTCGCGCCGGACTTGTTGCGCAACAGACCCAACTCGTCGCCGACGAGCGTGAAGTGATCAACAACGTCATCGAGCCCCAGGTTGCGGGCCATGTCAGCTGTCGTCCAGATCGATCGCGTTGAGCGCGCGGTCGGTGATTGCGAGGATGCCGTTGGTCATCGTGAGGTCGCGATGGCAGAGGCTGTCGAGCATCGCGCGGTCGTGGCTGACGACGACGATCGCTGTGCCTGCCCGCGCGGCTGCGGCGAGAAGGTGCAGCACGCCCGCGGATACGGATGCGTCGAGCGCGGAGGTGCGTTCGTCACCGAGCGGCAGCCGTGGGTCTGCGGTGAGCGCGCGGATGGACGACACGCGTTGACAGTGACCGCCGGACAGCTGCGCGGGCCGTGCGTGCTCGCTGACCGTGGCGAGCGCGATCTCGTCGAGCTGGCTCTCGCGATCGCGTGGCGCTCGGCGCGTCGCGCACGCTTCGACCGGACGCCACCGCGCCGCGCGGCTCGGTCGGCCACGACCGAGGGTCCATAGAGCGTCCGTGTGGAAACCGGGTTATTGCCGCGCTGATAGGTGTGGAGCAGACTGCCGATCAGACGCTCTCAGTGTCTTGAAGCGCTGCGGCCTGTCGGTGGCGGCGGGTCGCTTCGATGGCGTCGATGGGTAGAAAGAGTGGGCAGCCGACGTGGTCGTCGCGGTGCAGCAGGTTGTTGGCGATGACGGTCACTTCGCAGCCGCCTTGTCGTCGGGCGGCGGCGACGAGCATCGAGGTTCCGTAGAAGCGGAACGCGGCGCCGGCGGTCGCGGGCAGCGCGAACAGGGCGATGATGACGGCCGCGTTGAGCGCGTGAGCGAGCGTGCCTGACGCGCGTAGCGGCTGCGGCCAGCGGTGCGCTCGCGCCGCGAGGGCGCCCAGGATCACGGCGGGCATCGCGACGAGCCCGAGCGCGGCGTCTTGTGCGTCGGGGTCGCGCCAGAGGAGCGCGAGCGCGAGCAGCGTGATGCCGACGAGCGCGCGAGCGATAACACCGGCCGGTCCGATCGCGCTGGCGCAGACGTCGGCGAGCTGTGCGGGGAGGCTCACGGCGTCAAACGCTCCGCTGCTGCCGGCGGGTGGTGGCGCTGGTCCACGGTCATGTCAGGCTATACTGACATGAGTGTCTGAGAACGCAACCATCGGCGGGCCGTTCTTGCTGCCGAGGCAGCCGACCGAGCCCGATCTGGTCGCGAAGTACTTCAAGGTGCTGTCTGATCCCGCGCGGGTCCGTGTGCTCGAGCTGCTGCGCGAGCGCGGCGAGCTGTCGGTCGGGCAGCTGACCGAGGCGCTGGGGTTGGGGCGTACGAACTTGTCCAATCACCTTGGGTGCTTGCGCTGGTGTGGGTTCGTGCTCACGCGCCGCGAGCACCGCACCGTCTACTACCGCGTCGCCGACGCGCGGGTCAGTGAGCTGCTGGCGCTCGGCCGCGCGCTGCTTGAGGACAACGCCGAGCACGTCGCCGCGTGCCGGCGCGTCGATCGAAAGGGATGCTGATGAACGACAAGCCAAAGGGGCTGCAGGGCGCCCCCGGGACGGGGCTCGCCGCGCTGGGCATCGGGGCGTTTGCGGTCGTGTGCTGCGCCGCCTTGCCGTTGGTCGCCGGTGTGCTGGGCGGTGTTGCGCTGGGCGGAGTGCTTGGTGTCGGTGCGGGTGTGCTGGCCGTGATCGTCGTGATCGCGTTGGTCGTGGTGCGGGCGCGCCGACAACGCGCGTGCGCGACAGCGCGCGTCACGACGCGTCGTGGCGGGGAGGCATGAGCGCGGCGCGTTATGGCGCGGTCGTGATCGGCGGCGGCCCAGCCGGCGAAGTCGCCGTCTCATGCCTGAACGCGCAGGGCCTCAGGGTCGCGCTGGTGGAGCGTGAGCTGGTCGGCGGCGAGTGCGCCTATTGGGCGTGCATCCCGTCAAAGGTGCTGCTGCGCCCGCCCGAGGCCCGTGCGGAAGCCGAGCGCGCGGCGGGCGTCGCTACGCCCACGATCGACTGGCCGCAGGTCGCGGCATACCGCGACTACATGATCCGCAACCTCGACGACGCCGCGCAGGTCAAGGCCTACCGCGACGACGGAGTCGACGTCTTCAAAGGCGACGCCCGCATCGACGGGCCCGGACACGTCGCCGTCGCTGGGCAGATGCTTGTGACCGAGCGGATCGTCGTCGCGACCGGCAGTGACGCGCGGATCCCGCCGATCGACGGCCTCGTGCAGGCGGGGTATTGGACGAACCGCGAGGCGACGACGCTCACCGACATCCCGGAGAGCATCGTCATCCTCGGCGGCGGCCCCGTCGGCGTCGAGCTCGGCCAGTTCATGCGCCGCTTCGGAGCACGGGTCACGATCGTCGATCACGGCGATCGGCTGATCTCGCGTGAGGACCCGGCCGTCGGCGAGCTGATCGCCACAGCTCTGCGCGACGAAGGCATCGAACTGCGGCTCGGCGCCAAGGCCGTCAGCGTGCAGCTCACAGACGGCGAGCGTGTCGTGGCACTCGACGACGGCGAACAGGTCAGCGGCCGCGAGCTGCTGGTCGCGACCGGCCGTGCGCCGCGGGTGCACGACATCGGTCTTGAGAGCATCGGCCTCACGCCCGATCCAGCGGGCCTACAGGTCGACGAGCGTTGCCGCGCCGCGGAGGACGTGTGGGCGATCGGCGACGTCACCGGCGTGCTGGCGTTCACACACGTCGGGATGTACCAGGGGCGCATCACCGCGGCCGACATCGCCGGTGAAACGGTTCGCGCGGACTACACCGCGATCCCACGCGTCGTCTTCACGGACCCCGAGATCGCCGCCGTCGGCCTGACCGAATACCAGGCCCGCGAGCAGGGCATCCGGGTCGCGACCTCGCATGTCGCGCTGGCCGACGCGATCGCGCGACCGTGGACCTATGAGCAGAACCCCGGGGGCGACCTCGGGCTGATCTGCGACCGTGAGCGCCAGGTGCTGATCGGCGCGTGGGCCGTCGCGCCGCTGGCCGGCGAATGGATCCATTACGCGGCGCTGGCGATCAAGACCAAGACGCCGCTGTCGGTGCTGCGCGACACCGTCGCGCAGTTCCCCACCTTCACCGAGGCCTACCTGAAAGCTGTTGAGCGCCTTGACCTCTGACCACGAGCACGCGGAGTACGCCTATGACCTGGCGATCGTCGGTTCGGGTGGCAGCGCGTTCGCCGCGGCGATCGCCGCCCGCCGACGCGACCTGCGTGTCGTCATGATCGAGCACGCCACCGTCGGCGGGACGTGCGTGAACGTCGGCTGCATCCCGTCCAAGGCGCTGCTGGCCGCCGCCGAGACCCGCCACCGCGCCGCCAGCCACGACCGCTTTGCCGGCATCAGCACGCACGCCGGACCGGTCGACTTCGCGGCGCTGATCGCCGGCAAGGACGAGATCGTCGACGGCTTGCGCCAGGAAAAGTACCTCGACATCGCCGACGAGTACGACATCGAGCTCGTGCACGGCCATGCGCGCTTCATCAATGGTCCCGCGCTGGACGTCGACGGGCTCCGCATCGACGCGGCGCACTACCTGATCGCGACCGGCAGCCAACCGCACATCCCCGACATTCCCGGGGTGCCCGGCAGTGGCTATCTGACGTCGACCTCGGCGATGGAGCTTGAGCTGTTGCCCGAGTCGATGATCGTCATCGGCGGCGGGTACGTGGCGATGGAGCAAGCCCAGCTGTTCTCCCACCTCGGCACCCGGGTGACGATGCTCGTGCGCTCAGAGTTGGCGCGCGGTGAGGAACCCGAGCTCGCCCGGAGCATCCGCGACGCGTTCACCGAGCAAGGCATCGAGATCCATGAGGGCATCCAGGCGACCGGGGTGCGCCGCGATGGCGACGTCACGGTCACAGCGGGCGACCGCGAGTTTCGCGCCGCGCAGCTGCTGCTCGCCACCGGCCGAACGCCAAGCACATCCGGCCTCGGCCTGCAGACCGTCGGCGTGCAGACAGGGGCTCGCGGCGGAGTCGTCGTCGACGAGCACATGCGCACCACCAATCCGCGGGTGTGGGCGGCCGGCGACGTCAGCGGTCATCCGCAGTTCGTGTACGTCGCCGCCAAGCACGGCGCCCTCGTCGTCGACAACGCCTTCGACGACGCGGCACGCCGCATCGTCTACGACGCGATGCCGCGGATCACCTTCACCAACCCGACGCTCGCCTCAGCGGGCCTCACCGAAGCCCAAGCCACCGATCGCGGCCTGCAATGCGAGTCACGGGTCCTCGCGCTGCAGCACGTCCCACGGGCGATCGTCAGCCGCAACACCCGCGGCATGGTCAAGCTCGTCGCCGAGCGCGACAGCGGCCGCATCCTCGGCGTGCACCTGCTCGCCGACGGCGCCGGCGACGCCATCCTCGCCGGCGTCTACGCGATCCAGGCCCGATTGACGGTCGCGCAGATGGCGTCAAGCTGGAACCCGTACCTGACGATCGGCGAGGCGATCCACCTCACGGCGCAGTCCTTCACCCGCGACCCCAGCAAACTGTCGTGCTGCGCGGCATGAGCACGCGCGACACCGGGTGGCGCGCCGCGGACGCGCGTCACGGCGACCGCGACGCGCAACGGCACGGTCGGCCTGACCGTCATTGCGTTCACGACCACCGACGTCGACCGCACGCGGTTCGCGTCCGACCGGGCAAGCCAAGCGCGCTGTCGTGTTCACCGACGGTGCGGCGACTCGGGGCTGCCGGGCCAGAACGAACGCCCGTCGCTGCTATGACCGAGAGAGCAGGAGCAACATGAAACGCGAGCAGAGCGCCAAGGCACCCACGCAGACGACCGCCGTTGAGCCGGCGGAGCGGCACGGGCGTCGACGAACCGGTCGATGGGCGATCAGCGCCGTCGTGCTGGCAGCACTTGTCACGCTCGTCGTCGTGGCGACACAGCGCGCACCCGCCGGAGGGTCGCCCCTCCTCAAACAGGACGCGGCGCAGCAGAAATCCGCGAGCGCGGGCGCAGATGACGGGCAGGCGTCCAGCAAGAGCCTGCGGCGCTTCTCGCTCGCGGACGTTGATGGCCGCCAGGTCACGCGACCGTCGGGCCGTAGGCCCGGCGTGCTGGTGTTCACCGCGAGCAATTGCTCGCCGTGCATCGTTCAGGCCCCCAGCCTGCTCGCCGAGATGCGCAAGTTCGGCTCACGAGCGGAGATCCTGACGGTGAGCATTGACCCCGGCGACTCCAGTTCAGCGCTGCGCGATGCGTTCAAGCCCGCGATCGGCAACGCTCGCAGCTATCCGCTGGCCGTGGACGAAAGCGGTCAGCTGGCGCCGGCGTTCGGCGTGACCGCCACCGGCACCGAGATCGTCTATGACCGCGCGGGCCGCGAGGTGTGGCGCGGCGTGTCAAGTCCGGTGAGCGAGATCGGCGCGGCGTTGCGCAAGGCCGGCGCCGCGTGAGCGCGGCGGTGTCGTTTGCCTTCGCGGCGGGGCTGCTGGCGACCGTCAACCCGTGTGGCTTCACGATGCTGCCGTCCTTTCTGACGTTCTACCTTGGCGCCCATGAGCACGACGGCGCCAGCCGGTCGCTGCTGGCTGGCGTCCGCGAGGGCCTGACGGTCGGGGCGGTGCTCAGCCTCGCTTTCGGCGCCGTGTTCGTCGTCGTCGGGCTGCCGGTGTCGGCCGGGCTGCGCACCGTGATCGAGGTCGTGCCGTGGTTAGCGGTCGCGGTCGCCGTCGGTCTGCTCGCTGTCGGCGCGGCGATGCTCGCGGGCCGTCATGTCGGCCTGATGTCGGCCAGCCGCGTGACAGTGACGCCCGGGACCGGCGGCGGGTACCGGCGGGTGGCCCTGTTCGGCGCGACGTACGCACTGGCGTCGCTGTCATGCACACTGGCCGTCTTTCTTGTCGTCGCGGGACAGGCCCTGGCTGTCGCTGATCCCGTCCAGCTCGTGGTCGTGTTCGCCGCCTACGCGGCGGGCAGCGCGAGCCTGCTGATCGCGCTGTCAGTGTCGGCGGCGCTGGCGAAAGGTGCGCTGGCGCGCGTGGTCCGCCGACTGCTGCCGGTCGTCAACCGCGTGTCCGGGACGCTGCTCATCGGCTCGGGCATTTACCTGCTGCTGTACTGGCTGCCGTCGCTGACCGGTGGGACGCCTGCAGCGGACAGCGCTGCGGCGCGAGCCACGAAGCGAATCTCCGCGACGCTCGCGGACTTCTTCAGCGCCAACGTGGCGATCTTCGCCGCGGTACTCGGACTGCTGGCACTGCTGGCCGTGGCGGTGCTCGCCATCGATGTGTCACGCGGGGCGCGAGCACCCGACGTGGACACGCCCAGCGGCGACGGCCGTGCGGCGGACCCCACGCCGCCACGAGTCGAGGTGGGCGGGAGATCGCGATGAGCGATCGGGCGGCGGGAGCCTGCCGGTGGCGCGCCCGAAGCTCAGCCCGGCCTTATCGCAACCCACGTGCGCGACTGCAGCTCCGGCGTCGGTGGTGGCGTCCTGTCTTCGAACCCGCCGCGGCCGGCCTGGTGGTCGTCTGGCAGGGCGACCGCTGCGCCGCGGCGTGGTGGATACGGCGAACGGGGTTCGCGGACGCCGCTGGCTCCATCAGGACCGTCGTCAGAATCGGGAAGATCGTCGCCGGTTGCGCGCCATATCGCGGAATGCAGACCGGCGGCGCGTGTCCAAGCGACGACGAGACTTCTGCGCGGACCGAACGGGACGGTAACGACCATGACCGGGCAGGCTGGCATTGGATGCGCCGCGCGTCAACAGGCATGTCGCGCTGCGATGCCGCTCAACGGTCGGCCACGGGTCTTGTGCGGACAACGCTGGAGGATCCTACGGCTGTGCTCGTGCGTGTCAGGAGCGGTCGAGCGACGCCTCGTGCCCGCAGCCGGTGCTGTGGCCGACGGGGAACACCCACCTGAACGTCCGTAAACCGGGGCGCTTGCACCAGCAGTCAGCCTGGCAATCGCATCTAATCGAGCCGGCCCGCTCAAGCGCGTGACTCACGAGCGCCAGCATGAGATAAGTAGCACCGAGGACCAGCGAGAAGCGGCTCACGACCGAAGCGTACTCGGCCCGTGAGGAACAACGGAACGGAATCCGGCGGTAAGGGGTGCCACTAAGGAACGAGGCACCAACCGACAAGTAGGTCGGGATCGGGGGTCCATGGAGAGTTCGTGCGGACAACCGGGTCAGGCCGTGCGGCGCCCAGCCTGAGTCACGTGGTCGATCAGCGCAGGTACGTGTTGCGTGGTCGCGCGAGCAGCAGCCAGACATTCAGCAGCGCAAACGCCGCGACGAAATTCGCGCCGCACACCATGCACGTCTCCACGGTGACACCTTCCGCAAGCAGCGTCCCGAGATCCTTCAGCAGCGTGATCGCGACGCCGACGACGAAGGACAGCACGAGCGTGCGGCGCAGGTGCTCACGCGCGAAGCCCCAGGCCGCGACGACGGGTGCCTTGGGCGGAGAAACCGGGTCGTTGTCGGCTGCGACGATGTTCAGGCGGGGGGACATGCTGTGGGCGTCGAGGTGCGCGATGACGCGCACGGCAAGCCCGTCGGGCGCCGCGCTGCTGATCGAGCGCAGCTGCCGTCCGAGTGCGGTCAGCTCTTCGAGCGACCCGCGACACGCCACGCATTCGCGGAGGTGCTCGCGCACGCGATGGCTTTCGTCGTCTGGCAGCGCGCTATCGCGGTAGTCGCACAGTCGTGTGGACACGAAGTGATGCTCGGCGCTCACAACGACCCCTGCTGCCCCGCATCGTCGGCGAGTGCCGTGCGAAGCGTCTCGCGCGCGCGATGCAGACGGCTCTTGAACGCCGCCTCGTTTAGGCCGAGAGTCGACGCCGCTTGCGCGGTCGAGAGTCCCTCGACATCGCGCAGCACGAGCGCTGCGCGCTGATCGACCGGTAGCGCGGAGATCGCGCGATCGAGCACGCGTCGCAGCTCGCTCTGCTCGGCACGGTCCGCTGGACGTATCGAGCGGTCGGGTGACTCGTGCTCGCGGTGATCATCCAGCGGCACGAGCCTCGCGTCAGCGCGGCGGTGCTGGCGTTCGGCGCGGCGCCTGGCCTCGTTGACGCCGATCCGGTACAGCCAGGTGAAGAACTGCGCGTCACCGCGAAACGCGGGCAGTCCACGCCACGCGCGCAGGAACGCGTCCTGTGTGACCTCCTCCGCTTCGTGCGCGTCCGCGCACAATCGCACGACAACGGCGTACAGACCGGCGGCATGACGGCGCACGAGCTCGTCAAAGGCCACCCGGTCGCCACGTCGCGCGAGCGCCACGAGCGCGCGATCGTCCTCGATCAAGCGTGGCGCGACCATCCCACCACGATAACCCGCTGTCGTGCGCTCAGAAGCCATAGACCCTGAGACCCGGACGCCACCCCAACGGTTCGTCGCGCTGCACCGATCGACGGGTGAGGTGTGTCTGAGTCTTTTGCCGAGTTCGGGCTGTGTTTCACGCAGCCAGTTTCGGGATCGGTCACGGGTCGGTTGGGGTGGTTGGTGGTGATGGTATGTGAGCTGTGTCGGCTGGGGTAGC
>JALZJA010000389.1 GCA_030860005.1 Actinomycetota bacterium | reverse complement strand
AAGCCCTCTTGCGGACTCGAACCGCAGACCCCTTCCTTACCATGGAAGTGCTCTACCAACTGAGCTAAGAGGGCGGGGTGATCTGCACTGTACAGCCTGAATCCGGCGCTCGATGAGGCGCGGTATTGCCCACGTTGTGCCGCCGAGGCGGAGGTCTACCACCCGCGGTCGCTCGTCTGTACGACCTGTGGCTACAAGGCGATCTTCAGCCCTGAGCCGGTCGCGGCGGCGATCCCGCGCGACGAGAACGGGCGGATTTGGCTGCTGCGCCGCGCGCTGCACGAGGGCGCTGGGCGCTGGACGTTCCCGGGTGGGTTCGTCGACCTCGGCGAGTCGGTCGAGGACGCCGCGCGGCGCGAGGCGCGCGAGGAGCTCGAGATCGACATCGAGCTCGATGGCCTCGTCGGCGTCTACTCGCGCGCGGAGGAGCGGACCGTGCTCGTCGTGTTCGCGGCGCGGGCGCTCGGCATCGCGCGCGAGACGAAGGAGGCGATCGAGGTGCGCGCCTTCGCGCCCGACGAGCTGCCGTGGGACGAGCTGGCCTTCTGGTCGACGGAGCAGGCGCTGCGCGACGTGCTCGGCTGAAAGGGCCGGCTCAGGCCGAGTCGTCCGTGCTGGCCTGTGCACCGGGCGCGATCACGGTCGTGATCGGAATGCCCAGCGGCTTGAGTTTGCTCGGCAGGTCGGCGCGCAGCCAACGCGACACGCGCCGGGGCAGCGTCGAGACGATGATCTCGTCGTAGCCGTCGAGATTGACGGCGTCGTGGACCGCGTCGAACGGGTTGTGGTTGCCGATCTTGCCTTCCACGTGGGCGCCCGCGGCGCGCTCGAGCAGCGGCAGCGCGAGCTCGAGCACCAGCTGTGCCTCGGTGTCGTCGGTGTCCTCGGGGTCAACGACCCGATGCAACCCATGCGCCGAGTTGGGAACGAGCAGGGTGAACGTCGCCGGTCCCTGGGCAGCGCGCTTCTCGACCGCCTCGAGTAGCGCCGGCGTGGCGGCGGTCCGGTGTGCGACGACGAGGACACGGGCAGGATTGGACGCTTCCATCGGCTCGACTCCTTCGTCTCGGGTGTTGCGATCCTGCCAAATCGTGGCGAATGCGCCAAACGAGGTTCGACGGTGTCCGGGAGGAAAGAGCTCTCGGCCACAAGGGGAGGACCTCCAGTGGCGGGGGCAGGATTCGAACCTGCGAAGGCAGAGCCATTTGGTTTACAGCCAAACCCCTTTGACCGCTCGGGAACCCCGCCAAGGTCGGCCAGTGTACCGAGCCGCTGGCGCGCGATGAGCTCAACCGCACAGCCGATTCGACAAGCGACGAGGGTGTGACGAGAAGCGTCCAACATGTCGTCGCGTCTCGTCACACCCTCGCTCGAACGCCGCTGCGCGCGACGAGCTTGCTGGGGCGGCTCAGGACGCGTCGCGCAGCTTCTGCGCCTCGGGCAGCGACTCGAGCTTCTTCAGCGTGTGGTTCTCGATCTGGCGGATCCGCTCGCGCGTGACGTTGAACGCCCGCCCGACCTCCTCCAGCGTGCGCGGGCGCCCGCCCGCCAGCCCGAAGCGCATCTCGATGACCTCGCGCTCGCGCTGGGGCAGCGCCGCCAGCGCGCGGCGGACGTTCTCGCGCCTGAGGTTCTCCTCGGCCAGCTCGAACGGGGACACGGCGTTCTCGTCCTCGACGAAATCCCCGAGCTCGGACTCGTCCTCCTCGCCGACCGGCCGCTCGAGCGAGATCGGCTGCTGCGACATGCGCAGGATGTCGCGCACCTCGCGCGCCGTGCAGTCCAGGTGAGCTGCGATCTCCTCGGGGGTCGGCTCGCGCCCGAGCGACTGCACGAGCTGGCGCTCCACCTGCACGACCTTGTTGAGCTTCTCGACCATGTGGACCGGGATGCGGATCGTGCGGCCCTTGTCGGCGACCGCGCGCGTGACCGCCTGGCGGATCCACCACGTCGCGTACGTCGAGAACTTGTAGCCGCGGCGATGGTCGAACTTCTCCACCGCCCGGATCAGGCCGAGTGAGCCCTCCTGGATGAGGTCCAGGAACGTGAGCCCGCGCCCCAGGTAGCCCTTCGCGATCGACACGACGAGCCGCAGGTTGGCCTCGACCATGTGTTGCTTGGCGTCCATGTCGCCGCGCTCGATGCGCTTGGCGAGCGCGACCTCGAGCTCGGCCGTCAACAGCGGCACGCGACCGATCGAGCGCAGGTACAGACGCAGCGAATCGAGGCTCGGCTCGACGGTGAGGTCGAGCTCGGGCTTCCTCGGCGCGAACGCGCCCGTGGCGTTCGCCTTGCGCGCTTCGGCGGCGGCCTCCACGCGGGCGACCTCCGAGGTAGCGTTGCGGCCGTCGGCACCGACGACGTCGATGCCCTGCTCGGACAGGAAGGCGTGCAGCTCCTGAACCTGCTCCTTGGTGACCTCGACCTCCTCGAGCGCGGTCGCGATCTCGTCGAACGTCAGATAGCCGCGCTCCTGGCCGTCCGCAACCAGCCCTCGCAGCTCGTCGAGTTCGTGGACCGGAGCCCCATCAGCAAGCAGAACCTTGTCGTCGATCCTTCAACCCTCCTCGTGGGGTCCCTCCGGTGCTGCACGAGTGGCTCGACCATGCCGTCCGCGCTAGCTCGTCCGAATGCGAGTGATAGCACAAGGATCCGGCTGCGTCAGTGGCGATTCCGGACCGTCGGTACCCTCTCAGGCTCATGGCGCAGGGCCTCAGCATCTCCAGCCCCGATGTCCAGGCCCAGCCACCGCGGCTGCAGGTCAGCCTCTCACGCGTCGGCGTGACCGGCGTCGAGAAGATCGTGCGCATCCGCCAAGGCGACCAGGAGCAGCTGTTTTCTGCTCGATTGGAGTGCTTCGTCAACCTCGGACACGACCGGAAGGGCGCGCACATGTCGCGCTTTGAGGAGGTAGTCAACGAGTCGATCAACGAGGTCGTGCTCGGAGAGGCCGGGTTCAAGGCCGAAACGCTCTCCCAGCGGATCGCCGAGCTCGTACGCGAGCGCCAGCAGGCCGCGCGCGCCGAGGTCACCGTGGCGGCCCGCTACCCGGAGCACAAACCCGCGCCGGTGTCCGGGATCCGCACCCAGGAGATCTACACGCTGTATGGCTCGGCCGTCGCTTCCGCGAAGGGCACGCGACGGCTCGTCGGCGTCGCCGCGCAGGGCATGACCGCCTGCCCGTGCGCGCAGCAGCTCGTCATGGGCGCATCGCGCGAGCGCCTCGCGCAGGACGGCTTCACCGACGACGAGATCGCGCGGATCTTCGACCGCGTTCCCGTGGCCACCCATAACCAGCGCGGGCTCGGCACGCTGCACATCGGCGTGCCCGAGGGCGCCGACACCGAGATCGACGCACGCACCCTGCTCGACATCGTCGAGGGCTCGATGTCATCGGAGATCTACGAGCTCATGAAACGCTCGGACGAGGGCGCCGTCGTCGAGAAGGCCCACCGCCGCCCGCGCTTCGTCGAGGACTGCGTGCGCGAGATGATCGGCGCCGTGGTCGCCCAGCTACCCGACCTCAGCGACGGGCATTTCGTCAGCGCGCGCCAGGAGAACCTCGAGACGATCCACCAGCACAACGTCGTCGCCGAGCGCTTTGGGCTGCTCGGCGAGATACGCCGAGAGCTCGCGACCGGCGAGCTCACCCCGCGTCACACGTCGATGCGCGACTGGCTCGACACCGCCGGGCGCTGACGCCGTCTCGCCCTCAGGCCCGCTCGATCAACCGCCGTCATGCGCCGGCGGAGATCGGCGCGGCCGCCTCGCGCCGCGCTTCGCGCAGCACACGCCGCAGGCCGAAGAAGTAGTCCACGCCGCTGGCGACCGTGATCGCCACCGCGCCGTAGACGAGCCCGTCGACCCACCCCGGCGCGGGCTCGCCCATCGCGATGACGCACAAGATCGCCGCGACCTGCACGATCGTCTTCGACTTGCCCCACCAGTTCGACGCGATGACGACGCCCTGCTGCTGGGCATGCATGCGCGTGATCGTCACCGTCAGCTCGCGCGCGATGATGACCATCGCGACCCACGCCGCGAGCCGGTTGAGCGACACGAGCGCGACGAGCGCCGCGATGATGAGCAGCTTGTCGGCGATCGGGTCCATGAGCTTGCCGAACGTCGTGACCGCGTTGCGGGCGCGCGCCAGGTAGCCGTCGACAGCATCGGTCGCCGACGCGAGCGCGAAGACCGAAGCGGCCAGCAGATCGCCGTTCGCCGTCTCGTTGAGCAGCGCGACGACGAGCACCGGCACGAGCAGGATCCGCAGCAGCGTGAGGACGTTCGGCAGGTTCAGCTCGAACATTGATCCCTGAGCCTACGTGGCGCTCGGCAACGACGCCGTCCGGTCGCCGGTTCATCCGAAAACCGGATGGCTGTGTCCGTTCTCAAGCCTTGAGCCTGCGCCCTGAACGGAACATCGCCGCACTCCATCCCGTCACGGCGAGCGCGAGCGCCGCCGTCACGCCGAGCGCGATCCCGATCGGGACGTCGCTCGTGCCGAGGAAGCCGTAGCGGATCGTGTTGATGAGAAAGAAGATCGGGTTGACGTGGCTGACCTCCTGCCAGGGCGAGGGCAGCAGCTCGACGGAGTAGAAGACGCCACCGAGGAAGCTCAGCGGCAGGATCACGATGTTGTTGACGAAGCCCGCCTGGTCCCAGGTCTCGGCGTACACGCCGACGACCACCCCCAGCGAGGCGAACAGCACGAGCAGCACGACGACCGCCAGCAGCAGCACGAGCGGGTGGCGCACCGGCACGTCGGTCACGGCGAGCGCCAGCGCGAGCAGCCCGCCGCCGATCGCCACCGCCCGGACGATGCCGCCCACGGCGAGGCCGAGGTTGACCTCCCAGGAGCGCATCGGTGCCGACAGCACGTCGTTGATGTAGCGGTCGGCGCGCGACTGGAAGACCGACGAGGAGTTGTTGGAGTACGCCGCCTGCGCCATCGCCATGGCGATGAGGCCCGGCACGATGAAGACGTCGTACTCGACGCCGTCGATCTGGCGGATGCGCCCGCCGAGCGACAGCCCGAAGACGAGGATGAAGAGAAACGACGCGAGCACCGGCGCCGCGATCGTCTGCGACCACAGCTTGAGCACCCGGTCGGTCTCGCGGGAGGCCAGCGCGAGCAGCCCGCGGTGGCGATCGAGCAGTGCGGTCACTGCTTCGAGGCTAGAAGGTCGGTTGGTTAGATCTTGCGGGGCTTGCTGAAGCTCACGGTGGCGAGGATCCGGCGCGCTTGCGTGAGCACGCGCTGCGAGGGGTTCTCGCCCGTCAGCATCGTGACCACGTACGTACGCCACCTGCTGCTGTCGACGTGCACGAGCGCGCGCACCAGGGTCTCGTCGCGCTCGCTGGTGAGCTCGAAGCTCTGCACGTTGCCGGCGCGCCCGAGCGGTGATCTGCCGTCGCGGACGATCTTCGCCGGCGCGAACTGCTTGAGCAGCGCGTCCTTGGCCTCGGACTTCGCGAACCCCGTCCCCGGCCGGTCGAACGGCGAGGAGAAGATCAGCAGGAGCGAGCCGTCCGGGCTCGACAGGCGGATCGTCTGACCGCTGATGGTGCGCTTCCAGGTGCGCGGGTGCGCGAAGCCAAGCCCCAGCGGAGGGACCGAGACGATCCGGACCGGCAGCGGCTTCGTCGCCTTCTGCTCGCTCGTCCCGCTGGGCCACAGCACGATCGCGGCGATGATGATGCCCGCCAACAGCAACACGGCGCCGCCGAGGCGGCGCCGTGTCAGCGCTGCGGTGATGCGATCCGGCATCTACCGGACGGTACGCACATCCTCCCGGCGACGCAGCAGCAG
>JALZJA010000434.1 GCA_030860005.1 Actinomycetota bacterium | reverse complement strand
AGCACACCCAGCCCACCGACCTCCAGGCCCGCGCGCTGGACCTCGCCGCCAACCCACCCCACAACGCGTAGTCACGACCCCGACGCCTCCCCCAGCCCGAAAACCAAGGCGCACAGCGGACATCACCCACCGCAACCAGGGGAACTTCGGGCTAGGGCTCGCGTGATGAGCCCCGGCTTCAGCCCGTTGATCACCTGGATCGTCTTCGCGTGCCGCGCATGGCGCATGAGCTCGAGCAGTGGACGCTCGATGACGAGGTCCGGGAGGTCCATCGCGAGGAGCTCGTCGACAGTGATCGACTCGATGAGCTTCGCATCCGAGTCGGACTTCGGGTTGGCCGTGTACAGGCCGTCCTCGTCCTTGACGAAGATCATGCTGCGGGCGCCGTAGACCTCCGCGACGAGCCAGCAGCCGGCGTCCGTCCTGTAGGGCGGGATGACCCCCTCGCTGGGCACGTGCTGCCACATGTCATACGGCGGCATGCCGGGGAAGATCGCGGCGCCGCACTCAGCCAGGTACAAGGGGATGGCGCCGAACCCGGTGCCGACGACGACGGGCACGCCGTGGCGAGCCATCAGGTGTCCGACGATCTGGGCGTTCTGGCCGGCGACCGCGCTGCCGACATCGGTCAGCACGCCCGTCGGCAGGCCGAGCTCTGAGGCTAGTGCGTAGAGGTGTCGGGCGCGGTGCCGGCGCCCGTGCCGATCATGAGCTGGTGGTCGCGCTTGGCCTCCACAAGCTCCTCGATGACCGGATACAGCGCGGCCCGGCCACGGTCGATCAGGCTCTGGCCGCCGATCTTCAGGACATTTGCGTCGGGCAGGATCGCGTAGTCGGGGGCTGCGTCGCTGGCCACGAGCAGCTCGGCGTCGGTGAGCGAGCGGCTCATGAGCAACGATTGGAGAGCGCCGACGTCTCCATGATCTGCGATCGATGAATCTCCTTGTCCGGCGGTGTGCACGGCGCCCACTCTACGGCTCACGCATCGCGTCGCCACACGCCCGACCTGCCGCCGCGCTTGGAGAGCAGCTCGACGCGTTCGATCACGACGCCGCGCTCGATGCCCTTGACCATGTCGTAGATGCACAGCGCGCCCGCCGCGCACCCGACCATCGCCTCCATCTCAACACCGGTCTGTGCCCTCACCCGCGCGGTCGTCGTGACGGTCACCTCGCCGAGGTCGGCGTCGACATCGATCTCGACCTCGACGGAGCTCAGCGAGAGCGTGTGCGCGAGCGGGATCCACTCGCCCGTGCGCTTGGCCGCCTGGATTGCCGCGATCCGCGCGGTGCCGACGACATCGCCCTTGGGCGCGTCCCCGGTGGCGACCGCTCCGGCGGTCTCGGGCGCCATCCGCACGACGGCGCGCGCGATGGCGACGCGCTCGGTAACGGCCTTCGCGCCGACATCGACCATCCGCGCGCGGCCTTCCTCATCGAGGTGGGTCAAGCCCGCGCTGTCGGCTGATCGCTCCACAGCTCGTGACGTTAGCGCGCGCGCTGAGCTGCTCGCCGAACCGACCTGCGCGCATTCCACAAATACCTATGCGATGCTTAGACACATGACCGGGTTGATTCGGCGCGGTGGGTGGACCCGCGCGTTCCCAGTGGTACTCCTCGCGCTGGCGCTCGTCGCCATCGGCTGCGGCGACGACGACAAGAAGGCCTCGAGTGATGGTGGCGAGCTCGTCGTGTCCGCTGCCCAGTCGCTGAATGGCGCGTTCGAGCGTTACGGCACGAGGTTCACGCAGGCCAAGGCGCAGTTCAGCTTCGCCGGCTCCGACGAGCTCGCGACCCAGATTCGCAGCGGCGCCACGTCCGACGTCTTCGCCTCGGCGAACACGAAGCTGCCCGACGAGCTCTTCAAGGAGAAGCTCGTCTCCAAGCCGATCGTCTTTGCGGCCAATCGGCTCGTCCTCGCGGTTCCGAAGGACGCCGACCGGGTTCGCTCGCCCGACGACCTCGCGAAGGGTGGCGTATCGCTGGCCATCGGCGCGAAGGACGTGCCGGTCGGCTCCTACACGCGCAAGGTCCTCGCACGGCTCAGCACGTCCGCGGAGAAGAAGGTCCTCGCAAACGTCAGGACGAAGGAGCCGAACGTCGGCGGGATCACGGCCAAGCTCACGCAGGGCGCCGTGGACGCGGGCTTCCTGTACATCACCGACGTTCAGGCGACGAACGGTCGCCTGGAGGCGATCGAGCTGCCCGACGAGCTGCAGCCGCAGGTCGCCTACGGGGTCGCGATCGTGAAGGGCGCGCGCAACCGCGCGGCGGCGCAGAGCTTCATCGACGGGCTGCTCGAGGGCGCGGGGGCCGACGCGCTGCGCGACGCGGGTTTCGAGCCGCCCCCGACATGATCCGCGAGCGCTGGTTTGCGGGCGCGCTCTTCGGCGCGCTCGCGCTGGCGCTGACGTTCCTCACGCTCCCGGTCGTCGCGATCTTCGTCGAGGCGACCCCGGGAGAGCTCGTCGGCAGCCTCGA
>JALZJA010000430.1 GCA_030860005.1 Actinomycetota bacterium | reverse complement strand
TGACCGCCTTCCTTCATTGGGTACGCCACAACGGTCCCCCGCCGCTGTAAGAAGACCGTGAAGCGAGCGTGAGAAGCGGCTCATCTTTGGCGCGGCTTACGGCGAGGTGATCCCGATGTCGCCGAAGCCCTCGTGGAACGCCACCAACGCCAGCGATCTGAAGCGCCCAGGTCCGCGCATTTGCGCCAGCACCTCGGGGTGGGTGGACGGTGTGCGGCCACAGCGTGCAGGAACGGGCGCGCGCAACGCCCAGTGCCGCGCGCCGCCGGCTGGCTCCTGGCTCGGCACGACCTTCATGTACGTGTGCTCGTCGTCGCCCGGCCCGCTGCGGACGCCGTGCCCAATGCCCGACTCGTAGCGGTACGCGCACGGATAGCCGAGTGCGCCCGTGATCGCGTCGTAGAAGTCCGCGGCGCGCGCGAGGTCGGTCACGGTAATCGAGGCGTAATCGAGCACCTACCGCAGGGTCGGCGCTAGTCGGCCCCCCTGACGTCGATGACGTACGCGACCGCCGCGGGGTTCACGATGACGACCTGGTCCTTGACGTTCAGCTGCGCCGAGCGGACGTCGTATGACCACAGGCGTACCTCAGCGGTCGCAGCGGACTCGTCAACCTCAAGCTCACCGCCCCCGACGAAATGCAGCATTGAAGGCACCGGAATGCACAGTAGGCGTCGGGGCGGACGATGTGTTGAGCTGCCGAGCGCGATCGAGCTGCGACCGCCGGGCTGTAGCGCCTGCGGCGTTTCCGATAATCCGGTCGCTGGTGAAAGTCGCGTCGCTGAGCACTGAGCACGCGCTAGGCTTCGCGGTGGTCAATTGGATAGGCACGAGGATCACCGAGACTCGTTGCCTAGCCACGTGGAGACTGTTGTGGCCGACCTAACGTCAGGCGATCCTCCCGTGGAGTCGACGAACGGGTCGCTCGACGCACAGACGCCGAACGGCGCCCCGCCGAGGAGGACGCTCGAGGGCGATCAGAGACGCGCCGCGCACGGTCCGAGCCAGAGGACAGCGCCGCCGAACTCATCGAACGCGCGGACGCCGAGCTGGTCGCGACGGTGGCGGGGCGCCGAGCCGAGCGCCACGGCTGAGCCGGCCGCTGCCGACTCAAGCCCGGCTGCCCACGCCCGCAGATTCCACTGGTCGTGACAGCGGGTGCGGCGCCGCCAGCACCTCGAGCAGCGCGGATGAGGCGTTGGGGCAGAACTGCGCTCCGCCCTCACGACGGATCTCGTCGCGGGCGGCGGTCGCGGACATCGCCCGACGATACGGGCGGTTTGACGTCATCGCGTGGTAGGCGTCGCAGACGAATGTGATCCGGCTCGCGATCGGGATCTGCTCCGTGGCCAACCCGTCGGGGTAGCCACCGCCGTCCCAGCGCTCGTGCTCGGCGCGGACCGCCGATGCGAGGTGGGCCAGCTCGGGCATTGAAGCGAGGATCTCGGCGCCCACGACCGGGTGCTGGCGCATGAGCGTTTGCTCGTGGCTTGTGAGCGGGCCGGCCTTGCGCAGGATCGCGTCGGGGACGGCGATCTTGCCGAGGTCGTGCAGCAGCGCGATGTGCTCCACCTCGCTCGTCTGTGCGTCGCTGAGGCCGAGTTGCCGTGCGACCCCGCGCGCAAGCGTGACGACCTCGCGCGAGTGCGTCGCCGTGTAGCTGTCACGCGCGTTGACGGCGGCGAGCAGGGCGCGCAGGCTCGCCATCTCTGGGGTCGCGCCAATGGCTGGCTGCAGCGCAGCGGTGCCTGCCGGGCGCCCGCGGCCTTGCTTGGCGGCGCGCAGTGCGCGGTCGGCCGCCTCGAGCGCCTCGTTGACGTTGCCGGTGGAACGCTGGAGCAGCACGGTTCCGACGCTGATCGAGAGCTTGACGTGGTCCCGTACCGCAGCGGCGCCGTCGCGCAGCTGGCCGGCGAGCTCCGTCGCAGTGCGCACTACGTCGTCCTCGTCGATATCGAGCAGCAGCACCGCGAACCCGTCGCCCCCGAGGCGCGCCCCGCGGTCGCTGGCGCGCAGCCGCGTGGAAAGTGCGTCGCCGAGCGCGCACAGCAGCTCGTCGCCGGCGAGATGGCCGAGCGTGTCGTTGACCTGCTTGAAGCCGTCGACGTCCATGAGCACGAGCGCGGCTCGCTCGTCGTAGCGCCGGCAGCGGTCGATCTGGTGCGCGAGGTCCTGCTCGAAACGGCGCCGGTTCCATAGACCGGTCAGCGGATCTCGGTCGGCAAGGTCGAGCAGGTGCGCCTCGATGTTCTGGCGCTCCGTGACATCCGCACAGGTGCAGACCACGGCGTACGGCGTGGTCTCGCCCAGGTGCGTCAGTGGCCGCGTGCTGACGTCGAGCCAGACGCGCTCGCGACCGGGACGGTCCACGCCGATCACGCGCCGTTGCGGTGTCCCGTTGGCGAACGACCGGCCCACCGGCGTGTCGGCGGCGCCGATTGGCACCCCATCGTCGCTGACGGGCGGCCGGTCCGTCCACGGCTCCGCGACGACGTCGACCTCGGTCTCCGCCAGCGCTTTGGCCGATGTGTTGAGCAGCTCGACTCGCCCGTCAGCGTGGTGCAGCAAGACGGCCTCCTCGAGTGCTCCGACAAGCCCGCGCAGCTTGCCCTCGCTCTCGCGCAGGGCGCGGTTGGCCGCAATCGTGCGCCGCGCCGAACCCATCACACCGGCGCACAGCCACAGTCCGGCGAGGATCGCGAGCGCCAGGCCGCCGAGCAGCGCCCAGCCGAGCCAGGCCCCGCTGCCGGACCCGGCGAGCACGCGGCTGCGATCGGCCCGAAGGCGCAGCCGCCAGGTCGTGCCGGGAATCAAGGCCGCCGCGGTCACCGGGTCCCGCAAGCGTGGGGCGCCGCCCTTCGGCTCGATGCGCGCGAGCACGGCGCCGCCCGTGTCGACGACGACGAGCCGGGCGCCGTCGGGGTTCGGCAGCTTCCGGAGGTACGTTTCCAGGAACGTGCTCATGATCGGGACCGTGATCCCCGTGACCAACACTCGCCTGTCGCCGCCTGGTGTCACGAAGGGCAGCCCGTAGTCGACGAGCCGTCCCGCCGCCGTGCGACGGACGTCGGAAAGCACGCTGCCCCTGCGGTTGACGCCGCGCGGAGGCTGCGCCGCGCCGGCCCGGGCGATGGTGTCTCCGCGCTCATCGAGGACCGCCATGTAACCGAGGTTGCCCTCTTCGGTGTGCCGTGGCAGGCTCTCGCCCAGTGCGGCAGGCGAGCCGCCGAGCTCGCGGGCGGCTTCGTCCGTGGCCGCGCTGCCGAGCGCGTCGAACGCGGCTTGCGTGAGCGCGGCGGAGATCTGGGCGCGCTGGTCAAATCGCCGCTCTGCGGCGCGCCTGCTCTCGCCCTGCGCGTCGTGCAGCTGAATGCCCACGGCGGCGAGAACAGCGAAGAGCAGAATTCCCAGAGAGACGAGGCCGCGGGTGCCGATCATTACACCCCCATCGACGGTCCCCGGGAAGACCTTGAATGGTCATCTGCTCTCGGGAATGCCTGCTCGCGAGTGGCGCGCGCGCGAGCCCGCAGCTTAGGGGGCGTCCATCAATTAGATGATGGGCTGGTGGTGTGGTTCCATTCCGGGTGGGACGGGTCGCGCGTGAGGTTGACCGCCGCGAGTTGGGCGTCGGCGATCTCGACCTTGGGGTACGGCTCGGAACTCCCGAAGCTGGCCTGAGCCGCAAAGTGGCCGTCGCGCCGCGGGATCGTTGAGTCACTGATCGACGTCGAGCAGCTCCAGCGCCCTGATGGCGTCTTCGCGGGTTGGCCGGGTGTACCCGCGGGTGGTTTCAAGCCGTGCATGGCCAAGGAGCTCAGCAACGACGACGAGGTCCGTGCCGCCACGAACCAGCCGGGTGGCGAACGTGTGGCGCAGGACGTGGGTGGTCGTGTCGTCGTCGAGGGCGGCGGCCGTGGCGATCGTCGTGACAATGTCGTGGGCGCCCTTGACGGAGAGCCGGCTGCCACGCTGGTTGAGAAACAGCGCCGGGCCATCGGCGCCGGGCCAGTCGGGACGCTCGTGGAGCCAGCCGGTCAGCGCGGTGCGCAGCTGCGGGTGGATCGGGATCTCGCGAACCTTCTCGCCCTTGCCGTAGATCCGCAGGATCCCCTTGCGCGCCGAGAGCTGCACGTCGTCAACGTCGAGACCGACGATCTCAGCGATCCGCGCGCCGGCGTAGAACGGGATCAGCGCGAGCGCTTGATCGCGTCGTGAGTGGCGGGTTTCGACGGCCCGCAGGAACCGCACGACGGCGCGCTTGCTCAGCGCCTTGGGCGCGGCCTTGGGCAGATCGGCTCGCGTCGCACTCGCGGGTCCAAGGCCGCGGCGGATGTAGAGGTCGTCGATCGCGGCGAGCGCGTTGTTCACCGTAGCTGGCTTGCGCTTGAGCACGGCCTGCAGATGCGCACGGTAATCACGCACCGCCCAGTCCCGCGCGTCCATGGCGTTCAGCGAGTCGGCAGCCGTGTCGGAGACGGCCAACCAGGCAAGGAACTGGCGCACCTTCGAGGCGTAGGTGCGCCGCGTCTGGTCCGACAGTGGCGCCGAGCGGAGCGCGGCGGCGTAGTGCTCGAGCACGACGGCATACGGTTCGGGCAAGACCACGGCTGCCCGGCCACGGCGGGGCTCCGAGATCTCCGTCGTGTTCTCTGAAGCGGTGCGAGCGCCCTGGCTAGCCTCGTGCTGCGCGTTCCCTGAAGCCACAGCCGTAGATTACATCAGAGAACTGGTCTTCTCTGAAGTAGTCACCGAAGCTGTACGCCGAGCGTCTTGGAGGGTCTTGAACAGCTCGAGCGGCCCGTTGAGTTCGAGTTCGTTCTCAAACAAGCCCCGATTCCGGTCGCCGTGTGGGTGTTGCGGCGTTGTGGCCCCACGGACGACTGAAGACTTGCTACCCCGAGAGGTCCGTGTTCGGCTTGCCAATTGAGACGGTGCCGTCCGGTCCCATTATCGCGCCTTCGGGCAGGGCGCTGCTGGGCATGAGGTCGACCGTACTGCTCCGGCCATCGACGATCACGGTGATGGACGCGGCCTCGGCCGGCGCGTCCCAAAGGTTGTTCGTCACATCGCGGTGTACGACCGTACCGTCGGTCACGCCGTTCTACAGTGTGCTTGCTCGACCCGCTCAAGCAGACGATGAGCAGTTCGTACGGTCGTCCGTCGGACTGAGGGAAACCGCGGCACGGAGTCCACAACTCGGACTAGAACCCAAGCCGAACCGGGAGATCGTTCGTGATCTGATCTGATGCATGATGGCGGATCGCTTTCTTACCAGTACCAGTTGGCGTAGTAGATGTAGTCGGTAGTGACCTGGTTTGGGTTGTAGACCGTGCCACGGTTGTAGAAGCACCCACAGAAGCTCGTAGCCTGGTAGCCGGGACACCGCAGCCGCCGTAGGAAAGATAGGACCAACTTGACGAGTACCCCGTACGCCTTGGCTAACCCGGATCGTGCAGGAAGCTCCGCGAGGTGACCCGCGGCGGCGCGCGGGGTGTGAGAGGGGTGCGCGAGTGGTTGTTCGGGGCGCGGGTGGGGGCTGTGGAGGCTGTGGAGGTGTCCGCGGGTGCTGCGGCGGACGTTGTGGCGCTGTGCGCGGGCAGCGGTTCGTTGCGCTGGGCGCCGAGGCCGTGCTTGTCGTCGTGCGCGCCGACCGTGGGGTCAGGCGGGCGTGGGGAGTGCTCGGGCGCGCGTGAACGCGTCGACGAG
>JALZJA010000427.1 GCA_030860005.1 Actinomycetota bacterium | reverse complement strand
GCGTTGGGGCCGCCGACGCCCGCGGCGGCAGCGGCCAGCGCGGCGGCGTTCTTGGCTGTGCCGGCGAGCTCGACGCCGACGACGTCGCTCGTGCTCGTCGCGTCGAGGCCCGCGCCCTTCAGGACCGTGAGCAGTTGCGAGGCGAAGATGCCGTCGATCGAGCCGACGATGAGCGAGGCCCCGTTGGCGAGCGCGTCGGCGGCGTGACCGGGCCCGCCGATGCAGGCGATTGCCTCCGCGTCGACGCGTTCTGAGACGTACGCGCTGGGCAATGTGCCGGACGGGGGCACGAGGCCCTTGGAGAGGACGAGCACGCCGGCGCGCGGGCCGATCGCCTCGCGGTGCGCCTCGACGGCGCCGGGCAGCCCAGATGCCGGAACGGCGAAGCAGACGAGATCGGTGCGGTCGAAGGCGAGGCTGGCCGCTTGGCTGACGCGGATCGCGGCAGGAAGCTCGACCCCCGGCAGGTAGCGCTCGTTCGTGCCCGCCCGCCGCAGCTCCGCGGCCTGCTCCTCGGTACGGCAGCCGAGCTCGACCTCGAGACCCCCCCGCGCGAGGGCGACGGCAAGCGCGGTACCCCAGGCGCCGGCGCCGACGATCGCGGCGCGCCGCAGCGGCGCCGTTCCACCCAGCCACTCCCACTGCAGCTCGACGCACGGCCAGACGCGCTCGGTGACGGCGCGCGCGAGCTGCGGCGACGGCTCGGCGACGACGCCGAAACGCAGCGGGAACCCGCAGCGCAGGCGCACCCTGTGGGGCCGGATCAGCCAGCGCTTGCGCACGGCCTCCGTGCCGATGACGGAGACCGGGACGACGGCCGCGCCCGTTTGGAGCGCGAGCCGGCCGAAGCCGCGTCGCGGCGCCCCGAGCGCGCCGGGCCGCGTGCGCGTTCCCTCGGGGAAGATCACAACGCAGTCGCCCCGCTCGAGGATCCGGCGCGCGGTGTCCATCGCGTCGCGATCGCCCTGCCCGCGATCTACGGGGAATGCGCCGAGCGAGTTCAGCCACCACGCGACGATCGGGCGACGGAACAGCTCGGTCTTGGCGACGAAGTACACGGGCCGTCTCACGAGCGTGCCGATCACGAACGGGTCGAGGAGCGAGCGATGGTTCGCGGCGATGATGACCGCGCCCTCGCGCGGGATGTGCTCGCGGCCGATGCGCTGCATGCGGAAGTACGCAACGAAGAACGGCTCGAACAGCGCTCGCGAGATCCAGTAGACGACGGGGTTGACGCCGCGCGCGCGGGCGCGCGCCAGGAAACGCTCGCGATTCATTGCACGGGGATACCCGTACTTGTGACGGGCGTTACAGTCCCTGGACGTCATGGTCATCGATCGCGCCAAGACCGCCCGCGGCGCCCTCGCCGGCGCTGTCGCCGCAGGTGTGTGGGCGGCCCAGCAGCCGCTGGACAAGCCGATCTTCGGCGTCGACTACGACGACACCGAGCTGCTCGGCAAGGCGTTCACGCGCGGGCCCGGCTGGCCCGTCGTGGGCGCCGTGCTGCACCTCGGCAACGGCGCGCTCATCGGCGCCGCATACGCCGGGGTCGCGCCGCGGCTGCCGCTGCCGTCGTGGAGCCGCGGGCCGATCGTCGCGCTCGCCGAGCACCTCGCGACGTGGCCGCTGACGCTTGCCAAGGAGCGCGTCCACCCGGCGCGCGACGAGCTGCCGCGGCTGTCGAGCAGCTGGCGGGCGTTCGCGCAGGCGACGTGGCGCCACCTCGTCTTCGGCGTCGTCCTCGGCGAGCTCGAACGGCGGCTCAACGCACCGCCGGACCCCGAGATCCCCACGTACGAGCACGTCGTCTCGAGCAACGGTCACGGATCGCTCGAGCACGCCGCGGCCAGCAGCGGTAATTAGCCGGACGACCGGATTCGGTGCGGCGCGAGGGCGCGGCCGCGGCGCTCAGCCGACCTCCAGGCCCGTCTCAGCCGCCACCGCGCCGGCCGCTCGCTGGGCGAGCCGGCGGCACAGCCGCACACACGTGCCGTTTGAACTGGTCTGGACGTCGACGTCGTCCATCAGCTCGCGCATGAGCGGCAACCCGCGGCCGCGATCGTGGCTCGTGGACGTCTGCCACGTACCGTAGTCGCGCACGAAGATCTCGATCCTGCGGCGCGAGCGCGCAAACTCGACATCGAGGATGTCAGAGCCGAGCCCGTAGGCGTGCTCGATCGCGTTCTCACATGCCTCGTTGCACGCCATCGTGATGTCGTGCGTCTCCATATCCCCCGCCCCCGCCTCGGAAAGCCAGCGGCGCAGGATCGCCCGCGTGGCGGCGAGCGCCCCCGGCTCGCCGGAGACCGGCAGCGCGATGCGCTCGGCCAGCGTCGTGTGCGCGTGGAGGGCGAGCAGCGTGACGTCGTCGGGACGCGTGGAGCGCGGATGGCCACCTTCCGCGAGCAGGCGCTCGCACAGTGCGTCGACGTCGGAGTCCGCGTCCCGCGCCGCGCTCAGCAGGCGCTCGAGCCCGACGTCGAGCGACTCCGTCGCCTGCTCGATGAGGCCGTCGGTGTATATGACGACCGTCGAGCCTGGCTCGAGCCGCACCTCGTGCTGCGGGTAGCGCGGCGACTGCAGCACGCCAAGCGGGGGGAACGGCTCGTCGTTCAGATACCGGGCACTGCCGTCGGGGGCGACGACGAGCGCGGGCGGATGGCCGGCGTTCGTGTAGCGCAGGCGGCCCGTCCCGGGCTCGAGGATCGCGAGCAGCACGGTCGTCATGTTCGACTCGCCGAGGCCGAGCGCGAAGCGGTTGAGGCGATCGGCCATCGCGCCGCAGTGGTCTTCCTGCATGAGGAACGCGCGCAGCGCGCTGCGTATCTGGCCCATCGTGGAGGCCGCCTCGATGCCGCGGCCGACGACGTCGCCGACCGCGACGCCGACGCGCCCGCCCGGGAGCGCGACGGCGTCGTACCAGTCGCCGCCGACCGAGGTCCCGCTGCCGCCCACGAGGTAGCGCGCGGCGAGCGACAGGCCCGGCACCGACGGGAGGCTGTGCGGCAGCAGGCTGCGCTGGAGCTGCTCGGCGATCTTGTGCTCGCGCTCGTGAAGCCGCACCCGGGCGATCGCCAGTGAGGCGCGAGCCGCGGCCAGGCGCAGCAGCTCGGTCGCCTCCTCGTCGAAGTCGCGCGGCGTCAGCGTTCCGACGTGCAAGCTGCCGAGGACCTCGCCGCGCTCGATCAGCGGTACCGCGAGCAGCGAGCGCACCGCCGGACCAAGCGACGACGCGTCGATCCCCGCGGCCTGCACGTCGGAGATCGCCACGGGACCGCCGTCGCCGGCCACGAGCACGGCGACGTCATCGAGCTCGATCACGCGATCGCGCACGAGCACGCTGTCGACCGCCGAGGCACGTGCGGTGACCTGGCCCTCCCCGCCGCTGAGCACGATCGCCGCGCGATCGACGTCGAAGGCCTCCAGCAACGACGCCATGAGCTGCCCGAGCAGCTCCGCGAGATCGTCTGCCCCGAGGACGGCATCACCGATCGACTGGGTGACGCGCAGGCGCTCCGACGCGGCCTCGGCCGTCGCGCGTGCGAGCTGCGCGCGGATGAGCTGCTCGCGGTCGCGTTCGGCGCGCTCGCGCGCGCGCAGGTCCTGGATGTGCAGGATGAGCTCGGGCGTCTCGCCATGCGGCGTCCGTGCGAGCGACGCGCTCACCCCGACGAGGATCGATGTGCCCGCCGGGCCCTTCAGCCGGCGCTCGATCTCGTACCGATCGCTGCGACCGGCGAGGAGGTCCGCGCGCGCAGCCACGTCGATCCCCCGCTCGAGGACGATCCCGAGCTCGTCGAGCGTGCGCCCGACGAGCTCGTCCTCGTGGCGCGCGAGCATGCCGCACAGCGCACGGTTGACCAGCCGCAGGCGCCCATCGGCGTCGGCGCGGCCCATCCCGATCGGGGCGTCCTCGAACGTCGCGCGCAGCAGCTCCTCGCGCTGGGCGACCGCCCGTCCGCGCTCGTACAGCTCGACGAAGACCTCGACCTTCGACCGCAGCACGACCGGGTTCAGCGGCTTGAACAGGTAGTCGACGGCACCCGAGGCGTACCCCTTGAAGACGTGATGGGCCTCCTTGCTGATCGCCGTGACGAAGA
>JALZJA010000412.1 GCA_030860005.1 Actinomycetota bacterium | reverse complement strand
AGAGCAGGATCGTGGTGCCCTCGGCGACCAGTATTCGGATGATCTCCCAGACCTGGTTGCGAGAGCGCGGGTCCAGGCCGGTCGTCGGCTCGTCGAGGAACATCAGCTGCGGGGTGACGACGATGCTTGCGGCGACATCGAGCCGGCGCCGCATCCCGCCCGAGTATCTCTTGACGAGCCGGCCCGCGGCCTCGGCGATCCCGAAGGCCTCGAGCAGCTCGGCCGCGCGGTCCTTGGCCGCCTGGCGCTTCAGCCCCAGCAGGCGGCCGATGAGGATCAAATTCTCGCGTCCCGTGAGGTCCTCGTCCACCGACGCGAGCTGGCCGGTCAGGCTCACGGCCCCGCGAACGGCGTCGGCGTCCTCCACGATGTCGTGCCCGAGGACGCGGGCGCTGCCGGCATCCGGACGGATCAACGTCGCCAGCATACGAATCGTCGTCGTCTTGCCGGCGCCGTTGGGGCCGAGCACGCCGTAGACGGAGCCCTGGGCCACGGCCAGATCGACGCCGTCGACGGCGCGTGTGTCGCCGAAGGACTTGACGAGGCCGGCTGCCTCGATCGCGAGCGGGGGGTGGGGTGTCATCGGCTCCTTGGGGTGGGTCGCCGTCGCTGTGACCTCTGTAAGAGTGACCGGGTGTGGTCGCCAGGCTCATCTCTCTCGGATCTAGGGTAGGCGTCTTGGGCTTGCAAGCGGGGTAGGTCGTGCTCGGTCCTGGAGCTGTCCGTGATGATCGAGGGCCATGACCGGCGCGGTGATCGGCCGCAACCGCGCCGAGGCCGACGCGCGCGAGGATGCGATCGCGGAGCGGCGCGACGATCCCGACTTCGACCCGCCCGCGAGCTCGATCCACCCCACGATCGACCAGGCCCGCGGAGCAGCTCGCGGTTCGCCGAGGCGGGCGTCGACCGCGTGATGCTTCAGCCCCTGCTGCACGAGGACCTCGAGCAGATCGCGCTGATCGGCCGCGAGCTGAGCCACTGATGGGCAAGCGAGGCCGTGCTCGCTGCCGCGGGCATCCGGTACGCCCACCACCGCGAGCTCGCGCCGACGAGCGAGCTGCGCCGGCTGCAGTACCGCGCGGACGAGCGCCAGGGCGTCGGCAAACGCTCGCGGGTCGAGCTCGCGCCGGAGTACCGCGAGCGCTACATCACGGAGATCCTCGACCGGGCCGACCTCGCGACGATCGTCGACGAGATGCCCGGCGACGCAGCGATCGCGCTGTTCTGCGTCGAGGCCGATCCCGAGGCCTGTCACCGGTCGCTCATCGCCGAGCGGCTGGCGGCCGAGCACGACGCGCGCGTCGGCCACATCCGGCCGTCGGACGACCGCGCCGAACATTGGTCCAGCGCTGGTTGACCATCACCCGCCGCGGGTACCGGTTCGCGCATGGAGATCGTTGCCATCGTCGTCGTCGTGGCGGTCATCCTCGTCGCCGTGGTGCTGATCGCGATCCCGCGCCTGCGCGAGCGCGAGGCCGCGCGCCGGCTGCAGCGCGAGAAGCTCGACTCGGTCGCCGCCGACCACCGCGAGATGGCCACCTCGCATGTCGCCGACGCCGAGGAGCTACAGCGCGAGGCGCAGGCCCACCGCGACGCGGCCGCCAGGCATGCCAGCGAGGCCGACGACCTCGAGCGCCGCAAGGCGCTTGCCGGCCGCGCCGCCTCGTTGCACTCAGACCGTGCGGCCGCAACCGAGCACGAACGCGAAGAGCTCTAGGCACGCGTCATGAACGGCGGCTTCCTGATGATCGTCTATGTCGTCATCGGCGCGTTCGTCGCCGCTGCGAACCACTACTTCGGGCGCCTCGATGACGTCGAGGGCGTGGCCTCTGCGGTCATCGCGATCCTCGCGTGGCCGCTGGTCTTGATCGGGATCGACATCAGGATCACGTAGCGTGCGAGCTGCTGAGGAGCCGGTGGCATGCGGGCCCGCATGCGCGACACCGGCCCCGGGTAAGCGGCTGTGATGGGAATCGTCAGTCGCATCCTCCAGGCCATCCTCACGATCGTCACTGCACCGTTCCGCGCCATCGGGGCGCTGTTCGGTCGCCGC
>JALZJA010000363.1 GCA_030860005.1 Actinomycetota bacterium | reverse complement strand
CCGGACAGGACGGTGAGAACGGCGTGGCGCGCCGCGAGCTGCGCAGCTGCCAGCCCGCCGCTTGACTGCATGATCCGCGGCTCGGGCAGACCGGCTTCGGCGGCGCGGTGAAGCAGCCGGCGCAGGTAGCGGGCCAGCAGCGGCGAGAGGGCCGCGTCGACCTCGGTGGTCGCGGCGCGCTCGTACTCGCGAAACGTGCCGACGACCTCGTGCGAGAGCGAGACGTGGACGTCGGGGAGGCGCTCGGCGAGCGCCGTGCCGATGGTTTGCTCGTGGCCGGGATGCGCGTAGGCGTGCAGCAGCACCACCGCGACCGCCTCGGGTTCGCGTGCGGCGACGGCGGCGGCGAGGGCCGCCGGGTCTGACAGCTCGCGCAGCACCCCTTCTGGCCCGGTCCGCTCGGGTGCGCCGATGCGCAGCTCGGGCGCCACGAGCGCAGCCGGCCTGCTCGCGCACAGCCGGTAGAGGTCCGCCCGCGCCTGGCGACCGAGCTCGACGACGTCCTCGAAGCCCTCTGTCGCCACGAGCACGGTCCGCGCGCCGCGGCTTTCCAGCAGCGCGTTCGTCGCGACCGTCATCCCGTGGGCGAACGCCTCGACGTCGCGGGCAGTCGCGCCGGCTCGCTCCAGCGCCGCCTGCACGGCCGCCATTACGCCCTCGGACTGATCCTCGGGGGTCGTCGGCGCCTTGGCGGTGACGAGCCTTCCATCCGTCGCGAGCACGGCGTCGGTGAACGTTCCGCCGACGTCGACGCCGAGCAGCACGTCAGAAGATCAGCGACGCGGTGAGGGCCACCGCCGCAATCTATTGCGCCGGCCTGGCGTTACGCGGCGACGCGCTCCCCGAACCCCTCCGTCTCGGCGAGGTGCTGGTGTGAGGGGCAGTAGCCGTTGTGTGCCAGCGGCATGCGCTGGCAGGGCGTCCCGCGACGGGTCGTCGCGCGGCACTCGAGCGGCTTGCCGTTGATGTCGCAGCCGTGCTGCGGCTGGCTGGCGAGCCATTCCTCGGCGCACGTCAGGTATGACGAGACGACCTTCCAGACCCGCGACTGCGCCGCGATCGGAAAGTACGGGCGGATGTCGTGAAACAGCGTCCGTGCCGGCCGCGCGAAGTAATGGCGATCGGTCGCCAGGCGCTCGATCGTCGCTTCGCAGGCGCGAAGCACCTTCGCGTGACCGTCCGCGGCCGGTCCGTCGGCGACAAGGGGGGACAGCTCGCGATAGATCGCGCGGCTGAACTGGTACATCGGCAGGTTCTCCTTCCTTCTTAGCTGCTCCCTGCAGCAGGCCCGGCAGTGTGTCGCGGGCTCATGAAGGTAAGAACGACTGCAATGTTGAGTTCGTATTAAGTGCGGCGAAAGCGAGCGCCAACCCGCCTGGACGCACAGATCCTGCCCCCGTTGCGGGCGCGATGTTGCGATACCGAGGCTGGCGTCCGGGATCAGCGCCACTCGACCATGCGGGGTCGCTCGTCGTCGCCGACCACGGCGTGGCGGTGGTCGAGCCCGGGATCCACGGCCGGGAAGTCGGCGCGCTGATGGGCTCCGCGGCTCTCCTCGCGCTGCAGGGCGCAGAGGGCGATGAGGCGCGCGAGCGGGTGGGGGTCGCCGAGCAGACGCTCGAGGCCGGCGCGCGTGCGCAGCAGGCCCGCGTCGCGCCACAGCGCCTCCTGCGTGGTTCGCGCAGGGCGCTGGAGCGGCACCGCGGGCGACGGCGGCGCGGGTGGCCTGCCGGGCGCAGGCTCGTCGAGTCCTGCCGCCGCCGCGCGCGCTCCGAACACGAAGCACTCGCTGAGGGAGTTGGAGGCGAGGCGGTTGGCGCCGTGCAGTCCGGTGCAGGCCGTCTCGCCGATCGCGTAGAGGCCCCCGACCGTGCTGCGACCGTGCAGGTCGGTGACGATCCCGCCCATCATGTAATGCGCGGCGGGGGCGACCGGGACCAGCTCGGTGGCCGGATCCAGGCCCGCGTCGCGCAGCGCGCTCACGACGTTCGGAAAGCGCGCCGGGTCGATGGCACGCATGTCGAGGCCGACCGACGTCGCGCCGGTTCGTGCCAACAGGTCCCAGATCGAGCGCGCCACCTCGTCGCGCGGCGCGAGCTCGTCCACGAAGCGCTCGCCCACCACGCTGCCGGGCGACGCCGGGCCGTGCAGCGTCGCGCCCTCGCCGCGGATCGCCTCGGTCACGAGGAAGCCCTCGCGGCCCTGGACGCCGACCACCGCCGTCGGGTGAAACTGCAGAAACTCGAGGTCGGCGAGGTCCGCGCCAGCGGTGTGCGCGAGCGCCATCCCGATGCCGAGCGATCCCGGCGGGTTCGTCGTGCGCGACCACAGCGCGGCCGCTCCGCCGGTGGCGAGGATCGTCGCGCGGGCGCGCACCGAGCGGCCGTCGGCGAGCGCGACGCC
>JALZJA010000354.1 GCA_030860005.1 Actinomycetota bacterium | reverse complement strand
TGTTCATAACCATTGAAAAATGTCGGGTTATGAACATCGAAATGTGTAGGTCGCAACGTGCGGGGTCGGCCTCCTCGGCCTGCAGGTAGCTGCTTCAGGCTCGCGGTCGTCAAGCGAGCCGAGGGAGCGTGTGTTGATCAGCGAGGAGGACTTCATGGACATCAAGGCCCTGCACAGGCAGGGGTACACGTACGCGCAGGTCGGCCGGGCGGTCGGCCGCGATTGGCGGACGGTCAAGCGCTATCTGACCGAGGACGCCCAGCCGGTCTACCGGCGCAAGCGCGCACCGTCCAAGCTCGATCCGTTCAAGCCGATGATCGATCAGTGGCTGGCCAAGTGCCCGCGGCTGCTGGCGACCCGGGTCCATCAGGACCTCGTGCGCGACTACGGCTTCGCTGGCTCCTACCAGACCGTACGTCGCTACGTCGAACGCGCCCGCCCCGTCGATGAGAGCATGCCGGCCGGGGCGGAGGAGCGCTTTGAGACCGCCCCTGGTCATCAAGCGCAGGTCGATTGGTCGCACGAGGCGCCGATCCGGACCGCGTCTGGGCTGGAGCTTCCGCTCTACGGCTTTCACATGACGTTGGGGCACTCGCGCGACAGCTTCGTCGGGCTGGTCGGGTCGATGGATCTCGTGACGTTCTGGGCGTGCCACAGGGCGGCGTTCGCGCACTTCGGCGGCGTTCCGCGCGAACTGCTGTATGACCGCACCAAGACCGTCGTCAGATCGCATGTCGGCCGGCACCGCGACGACGAGTCGATCTTTCACCCGAGGCGCTGGCGTCGGCGCATCACGACGGGATGCGGCTGCGGCTGTGCCGCGCGCGCCGCGCCAAGACCAAGGGCAAGGTCGAGTCAGACGTCTTCTATGTCCGTGAGCGGCTGCTGCGCGCCCATGGCTTCACCAGCTACGAGCAGGCCAACGAGCGCTGGACGGCGTGGAACGAGGACATCGCACGCCGGCGGGTGCACGGCACGCACGGCGAGGTCGTCGCGGCGCGGGCCGAACGCGACCGCGGCGCCCTGCTCACGTTGGCGGATGTTCCCTACCTGGTCGTGGAGCGCACGACACGTCGGGTCGCGCGTGACGGCATGTTCTCCTTCGAGGGACGCCGCTACCAGCTCCCCGGCGCCCACGGGGGCGAGACGATCGAGCTCGTGCTCGGGGCGAGTGAGATCGAGGTTCGCGACCGCGACAGCGGACGGCTGGCCTGTCGTCACGAGCGCGGACGCCCGCAGCGCGTCCTCCCCGATCCCGAGGCTGACAGCGTTGACCTCGCCAGCGTGCTCGGCGCGCTCCCCCTCGCCGACGTCCACACCCGGCCGCTGTCGGCCTATGAGGAGCTGATCGGCGGTGGCTGAGCTCTTGGATGCTCGCATCCACCGCAACGCGACCGAGCTGCGGTTGCACGGCCTCGCTGCCGGCGTCGACGAGCTCGTCAAGCGCGCCGAAGACGCCCAGCTCGGCTACCGCGAGCTGATCGACCTCTAGGTGTGGACACTTGCAGTGGCCCCACCGTGGACGCTTGAAGTGGCCCCACCTCGCGTCGGTTGTTGTTGTCGTTGATCATGCCTGACGGGGGTGTGGTCCTGCCGCGAGCTGTCGTCGCGGAGCCGAGCCCGGAGGGCGAGGTGGAGCGGCGATAGCTCGCGCGCGCGTCCGCGGTGGGGGGTCAGGTGGTCGCTTGTTTTTGGTTGGGTGTGAGTCCGTGGCGGAAGCGCCAGGACTCGGTGCCGGTGTCGATGATGTGCGCGCGGTGCGTGAGCCGGTCGACGACGGCCTTCGCGAGCCGGGGGTCGTTGAAGACCTTCGTCCATTCCCCGAAGGGCAGGTTTGTCGTCACGATCAGCGAGCCGCGTTCGTGGCGTTCGGAGAGCACTTGGAAGACGAGCTCGGCGGCGCCGGCGGGCAACGCGAGATAGCCAAGCTCGTCAAGCACGACAAGCTCGGTGCGGGCGTAGCGAGCGACGACCCGGGCGAGCTCGCGGCGGCCCTCGGCTTCTTGCAGTTCGTTGGCGAGGGCGGCGAGCGTGGTGAAGCGCACGCGTCGTCCGGCCTGGCACGCGCAGATCGCGAGCGCTGTCGCGAGGTGTGTCTTGCCGGTGCCGCTGTCGCCGATCAGGATCACCGAATCACGGTCGTCGATCCAGGAGCCCTCCGCCAAGGCGGCGATCGTGGCCTGCGGGACCTTGGGGTTGTCGGCGAAGCGGAAGTCCTCCAGGCGCTTGATCGCCGGGAAGCGTGCGTCGAGCAGGCGCCGACGTTCGCGACGTTCGGCGCGCTCGGCCATCTCGGCCTCCAAACAAGGCGCCGAGGTAGGCGACCGGCGTCTGCTGCTCGCGCGTGGCTTCTTCGGCGAGCGCGCGGAAGCGCCGGCGGACGGTCGGCAGCTTCAGATCGATCGCGTGCGCCTCGATCAGCGCTTGCAGGGCCGCGGTCTTCGCGTTGGTCGGGTCATCGTGTGCCTCCGAGCAGCTGGTCGTAGTCGGCGAGATCCGGCGCTGGCCGGGCGTGCGCGGCAAGCCGCGCGTCGAGATCGGTCAGTGGTGCGGGTGTCGGGCTGCCGGGCGTGCGGTGAGCGAGGACCGCGACGGCGCGTCCCTCGTGCGCACCGGCCGTCAGCGCGCCGCGAACGGCAAGCTCGGTGCGGGCAGGCCCGTGCTCGCGCGCGAGCATGAGAACGTCGACCATCTGCCGCGCGGCCTCCGACGCGCCGTAGCGCTCGGCGATCCGTGCCCAGAGCTCGTCGAGGCAGTCCGGCCACGTGCCGCGGTCGCGTTCCTGGCCGAGTGCGACCGAGCCGATCAGCGCGGCCGGCTTGCGGGCCAGCAGCTCGAGGTAGTGATCAAGCCGGGCGCTGGTCCCGAAGCGCCCGACGAGGCGATCGTGGCTGGCGACCGGCCGGCCGCCATGCGCGATCGTTATCGTCCTCGCGCCGATCATCGCGGTCACGCGCAGCCCGACGAGGCCGACCGGGACCGAGTAGCGGTTCTGACAAACGGTCACCAGGGCCTTGGCATCGACGCGCGGCGTGACCTGCTCGGCCGTCTGCATCGCCTCGCCGGGCAACGAGCGCAGCAGCGGCCGTTCGCGCTGCAGGGCCTCGCCGACGGTGTCGGGGTGCCCGGTGATCCGCCGTGCGAGATCGTGCTCGCAGCCCAACCTGAGCCGCGCGTTGAGTTCGGCGAGCGACGCGACGTCGGGAACCGGGACGAGATGGCGGCGGCGAAAGCGCCCGACCTCGCCCTCGATGCCGCCCTTCTCGTGCGCGCCCTGCAACCCGACGAGCGTGAACTGCGATTCGAACATGAAATGCGAGCGCAGCGCGACGAAGCGATCGGTCTCCACGCGCCGGCGGCCCTTGAGGACCTGCTTGACCGCCGATCCCAGGTTGTCGTAGTTCTGTGCCCGACCCGATTATGTGGCCGACCTGGGCGCGCGGCCGGTGATGACGGCGCTCGGCGGCGCCGTGGTCCTGCGATCGGGCACATAACGGTCAGAGCGAAGCGAGCCAGTTCAGGAGTGTTTCGTCGGTGCGCCAGATTGGGTTGATGCGGGATCCCTCCGAAACACCCGGAGGCTCAGTCAGCCGGAGCGCTTGCTGCTTGGCTTTGGTGTTGATCTCGGCGTAGCGGTTGGTCGTGCTCAGGTCGGCGTGGCCAAGCCAGCCGCGGATCACGTTGACCTCGACGCCAGCCTCGAGCAGATGCACGGCGGCGGTGTGCCGGAAGGTGTGCGGGCTGATCGTGCGGCCGGTCCGTGGATCGTCGAGATCGGCGGCGTGGCGGCGGACGATCTTGTAGATGCCGTAGCGGGTCAGCGGCTGCCCGCGGGCGCTGAACATAGCGGCCGTCGGCGGTGGTGGCGATGGGTGCTCGGACGCCAGCAACTGCTCAAGCGTGCGGGCGGTCTGCTGCCACAGCGGGCAGGTTCGCCACTTGTCGCCCTTGCCGTGCAGGCGCACGGTCGGGTGTTCTGAGAGGTCGAGGTGCTCGACGCGCAGGTCGGCGGCTTCTTGCACCCTGGCGCCGGTGTTGTAGAGGAACAGGATCAGCGCACGGTCGCGCAGCGCGAGGCGCCCGCGGCTGGGCAGGTCACGGAGCAGCCGCTGGATCTCGTCGCGTTCGAGGAACCTGGTCTCGGGTGGCTGCACGCGTTTGGTCGGGATCGCGGCGACCCGCTGGCAGACCAGCAGCATCTCCGGCGATCGCGTGGCGATGTACTCGAACAGCGTGTGGATCGCTGCCAGCCGCTGGTTGCGCGTGCGGATGTGGTTACCGCGATCCTGCTCGAGATGGCCCAGGAACCCGACGATGCGCTCGAAGGTGAGATCGCCGACCGTCAGCCTGGTGATCTTGCAGGGCTTGTCTGCGGCGAGGAACACGAGCAGCAGCCGGATCGTGTCGCGGTAGCTGCGCACCGAAGAGGGCCGCAGGCCCTTGACCGCAATCAGGTGATCAACGAAGAATGCATGCAGCAGTTGCCCGAGCGGCGCGGACGGGCTCATCGTGCCGCCTCCGTCCAGGCCGGTGCGGCGAACGCTTCGAAGCGGCGGTTGGCCTGCTCCAACAGAGCCGGGGTGATCGTCAAATAGACGGCGGTCGAGGACGGGTCGACGTGACCCATGAACGTCGACAGCCGGTGCAGCCTGGCCGCGGGATCGAGGCCCTCTCGATACCAACGCGACAGGCAGCCGACCGCGAAGCTGTGACGCAGGCTGTGCAACCGCGGTGGCGACACGCCGTCGGGCACCGGCAGATCGAGCGCCATGACAAGCCGGTGGAACGTCTGGCTGGCGGTGCACGGATGCACGCTGCGCGACCCGTCGAAGGTAAACAGCGGCTCCTCGCCGGTGCTCGCGCCGTTGCGCTGCCGTCGCTGCAGCTGCTCGCCGAGCAGCGCGGCGATTCTCGGCCCGTGCGGAACGAGCCGGCTCTTGCCGAATTTCCCGCCGCGCACGACGAGCAGATCACGGGTGGTATCGACATCGCCAAGCAGTAGTCCGCACGCCTCGCCGGCGCGCAGCCCGAGCCCGTAGCACAGCGCAAACAGCGTCCTATAGGTGGCACCGCGCTGCGGCGCTCGCGGGTTGTCCGCGAGCGCCCTCGCGGCGTCCAGCAGCCGGCGCGCCTGGACGGGATCAAACAGGAACGGGATCTGGGTGGACGTGACCCGCCGTCGGCGAGCCCGCAACGGCGAGACCTCGAGCAGCTGCTGGCTGACCGACCAGTCCAGCAGGCAGCCGACGACGCCGAGCAAATGGTTGAACGAACGCGGCCGCGAGCGGGGCCGCGACGCCAGGAACTCGTCAAGCAGCGTCGACGAGAGCTCGCCCAGGCGCAGGACGCCCTGCCCGGCGGCGTAGCCGACCAGCAGTCGCAACTCGGCGTGCTCGCTGTGGTACTTGCGCCCGTGCGCGCGCTTGTGCGCAACGAACCGGTCGACGACCAGCTCGACACTGTCGGTGGGGGCGGTCATGCGAGGACCTCCTCGCCGTCGCCGAGCGCGACCTCGCGCAACTGCTCGACGGCGACCTTGGCGTAGATCTCCGTCGACTTCGCCGAGCGGTGGCCGACGAAGTCGCCGATCGTCTTCAGCGCGAAGTCGGCGTCGACGAGCCGCTGCACGCACGTGTGGCGCAGCGTGTGCGACCCCGGACGCGGCACGTCGATCCCGGCCTTGAGCAGGTAATGCCGCGCGCGTGACGCGACGGCCGCGGGCCCGATCGGTTCGACGGGTGCGACGGCGCGGAAGAACACCCGCCGGCTATCGGTCTGCGGCCGGCCGTTGCGCAGATAGTCGATCAGCGCCTCGCCGACCGACGCCGACAGCGGGAACGCGGTCGAGTGCCCGGCCTTGCGCTCGGGAACTGCTAGCCGCTCGCGCTTCCAATCGATGTCATCCAGCGTCAACGCCGCGACCTCGCGGGCCCGCAGCCCGTAGGTCACCAGCAACAGCAGGATCGCCCAGTCGCGCCTGCCGGCCGGCGTGCGGCGATCAACCCTGGCGAGGACCTGCCCGACCTCCTCCCAAGTGATCGAGCGCGGGATGCTCGCCAGCCGGTAGGCCTGCGGCCATTCCATCACGCCGCTGAGATCGTTGGCGACCCCCTGCTCGCGGTGTGCGTAGCGCAAGAACACGCGCAGCACCCCGCAGCAGTCGCGCAGCGAGCTCTTCGCCAGCCCGGCGCCGGCGCGCTCGGCTATGAACGCGCTCAGGATCGCCGGCGAGAGCTCCGACAAGCGCGCGACCCCGATCCGCTCGAGATACGCCTCGAAACGAACGAGGTGGTGCTGGTAGTTGCCGATCGACGCGGGCCTAAGGCCACGCTCGCCCTCCAAGTAGCCGAAGAACCCCGGCAGCGCGTCGACGAACGGAGCCGGACGCCGCCGCCGCCCCTTGCCGACGAACCCCACAACGGCCAGCCGCAGCATCTGCTCGACCGGGCCCCGGACCTCCTTGGCGACCTGCCGGCGGGTCTCGCTCTCACCGCAGCGACGAGCGCACGGATACCGGGCGACCCGCTCGGCGACGAACTCCTCGACATGCGCCGGCAGCTCCCCGACCGCGACCGCGCCCCGAGCCCGCGCGAACTCGCCGAACGCCAGCACCAGCGGCACCCTCCGCAACACCGACCGGCTCGAGTAACCCTGACCGTCCAGCCAGACGACGTAGCGCTCGATCTCCGCGCCGATCCACGACGCCCGGATCCGATCGACCGTCTCCGGCCTGACGAAATGCTTCTCCAACATGGACAACTTCCTCTCTGCTCGCAGGTGGAGGAAGCACCCTCGCCAGGCTCGCCAGCGTTATGTGCCCGATCGCAGGACCACGGCGCCGCCGAGCGCCGTCATCACCGGCCGCGCGCCCAGGTCGGCCACATAATCGGGTCGGGCACAGAAGACCGACAACGAGAAGACGGTCTCCGTCGATCACGTCTGCGGGATCGCGATCCGCAACCCGACGAGCGTGTCAGTCGGCCGTCACTACGGCCTGACGGTCGCGACCTGCGTCCCGGCGGACCCCGAGAGCAAGGGCGGGTCGGACGACGGTCAGGATCGCGAAGGCCGATCTGGTCCCGACCGACCACAACTTGCGCGAGGACTATGCGAAGTTCGCTGCGCTCGAAGGGGCGTGCGTGGAGTTCTGTGATCGCGTCAACGCGCGGGAGCACCGGATCACGCGGCGCGCACCGGCGGTGATGCTCGCCGAGGAACGCGCACGGTTGCACCAGCTGCCGGAGGTCGCCAGCCACGCGTTGACAACGCCGGGCCGGCCGAGCATCGACGAGGCGCATTACCCGCCGCGGCCCGCGGGCGCGATCGAGCGCAAGCCTCGCGCGCGTAGCGCCGACGAGCAAGCGTTCCTTCAGATCGGTGCGGGCGCGGAGGTGTGGCTGATCGCCGCTGCCGCGGCCGGCGCGAGCCGGGTGCGGCGCAAGCTCGCCGAGGCCGTCGATCTCGCCAAGCTACACGGCCACGAGCAGGTCGACGAGGCGCTACGCGCCGCGGCGGATGCGGGCCGCTTCGCCGACGGTGACCTGGCGGCGATCCTCGCTCACCACGGCGGCGAGGTCATCGCGTTCCCCGCCCGAGCTTGCGAGGAGCAGTCGCTGCAGCGCTCCACGCGCTCCTGGGAGGGCTTCGCCGGATGAGACGTCCTGTGTCAATCCCTCGCGTTGGTAGCGATGTGTTGTTGCAGGCCGTGGTGGCGGTCGGGGTCGTAGGTGACGCCGTCGTGCGCGTCCGAGGGTGCGGATCGCGCGTGGGTGGTCGTGGCCGCGGGCGCGGGCGGTTGCGTAGCGGTCTTGGCCCCAGGGGTGCCAGTGGCGGGTCGCGTCGGCGAGGGTGCTGGTCGCGTCTTTGAGGCGGTGGTCGCAGCCGCGGCGAAAGCACGCGACCTTGCGCTTGCCCGACTCGACGGCGACGGGGCTCATCCCGGCGTCGGCGGCGAGCGCCTCGGCGGTCGGAGAGCGGTCGCGGCAGTCGCCGATCTCGGCGAGCAGGGCTGCGGCGCAGACCACGCTGTTGGGATCTTTGAACAGCGACAGGAAGATGTGGCCGTCGGGGTGCGCGCGGACGCGGTGCGCGATCTCTCGGGTCAGCTCGCTGATCTTGCGTACGATCGGCGTGAGCGCGGCGACGAGTGCGAGCACGATCGCTCGGCGCGCTTCGATCTCGGCGGTGCCGGCGCGTCCCTGCGGCGCGCTGTCGAGCTTGGCGAGCAGCTCGGCGGGCTGCTTGCGCCCGCAGTAGGCGTGACGTGCCAGCAACGCGGCGAGGCGCTTCTCGCCGAGGCCGTTGGCGTCCCATGGGCTGGGATAGCGTGTCAGGAACGCGAGGCCGATCGGGCTGTCGATGGCAGCGAAGATCTGGGTGGCGCCGGGCCAGAAGCGCTCGAGCTCGGCGCGCAGCTGGTTGGCCAGCGCGACGCGGGTCTGGACGAGATCCTCTCTCGCGCGGCTGAGCGCTCGCAGCGCCTTGGTCTCGTCGCTGTCGCAGGTCAGGACGCGGAAGCGGTGGCTGTCGGTGCGTGCGAGTTCGCACAGCACGAACGCGTCGAAGCCGTCGGACTTGCCTCCAGACGCGCGAAAGCGCGAGTGGTCTTCCCCCGATTTTGCGGACACCTGATCGCTTGCGGCGCAAGTCGCGCTGGAAGGATGGTGTCGATGCCCAAGACGAGGCCCGTATACCCCGAGCAGTTCCGTCGCGAGGCCGTGCAGCTGGTGCGTTCGGGACGAACGATCCCGGATGTCGCCGCGAGCCTGGGCGTGTCGCAGCAGTCGCTCAGAAACTGGGTCAAACGCGACCAGCTGGAGCGACGAGAACGTGACGACGGCCTCACGCTTGCCGAGCGCGACGAGCTCAAGGAGCTGCGTAAGCGCGTCAAGCGGCTCGAGCAGGAGCGAGACATCCTCAAACGAGCCGCGGCCTTCTTCTCGCGAGGGAGACCGAGACCCGGTGAGCATCTACCGGATCATCTCGGCGGAGAAGGCCAACGGATCCGCGGTCTCCCTGGCATGCGAGCTGCTCGGTGTGAGCCGTTCGGGCTATCACGGTTGGGCGACGCGCGCGCCTTCTGATCGGGCGCTCAGCGACGCGTGGCTGACCGCGAGGATCCGTGAGATCCACGAGCGCAACCGTGAGGTCTACGGGTCGCCGCGTGTGCATGCGGAGCTGCGGCGCCATGGCATCCGTGTCGGGCGCAAGCGCGTCGAGCGGCTGATGCGCCAGGCCGGCCTGTCGGGACAGCTCACGCGCCGCCAGGGCCGTACCACGGTGCGCGTGCCGGGCGTCAGGGTCGCCGACGACATCGTGCAGCGCAACTTCACGCCTGCCGAGCCTGACGTGCTGTGGATCGCCGATCTGACGTATCTGCGCACCTGGGAGGGCTGGCTGTACCTCGCCGCGATCCAGGATGCCTACTCGCGCCCGATCGTCGGATCGGCGATCGCCGACCACATACGCTCAGAGCTCGTCGTCGAGGCGCTGCAGATGGCGCTCGCGCGTCGCCGGCCGGGCGCCGGCGTCGTGCATCACTCCGATCAGGGCTCGCAGTACGTGAGCCTCGCGTTCGGGCAGGCGTGCGCGCAGGCCGGGATCGCGCGGTCGATGGGCAGCACGGGCTGCTGCTTCGATAACGCCGTCGCGGAGGCGTTCTTCGCGTCGCTGAAGTGAACTCGTGCATCGGCGCTCATGGCCGACTCGTCAGGAGCTACAGAGCGCGGTCTTCGACTACGTCGAGGGCTTCTACAACAGCCGGCGGCTGCACTCGACCCTCGGCTACGTGTCGCCCATCGAGTACGAGGACGCGCACGCCGCTCGCGCGCGGGCGCGCGCGAAAAACTGTGCAAAACCCTTCGGGTATCGCACAGCAACAACGACTACTACGATCCCCACCGGAGCCTAGTCAGCATGGACACGGTGGAGGGCTGGCCCTCGCGCATCGCGTCTGTCGCGGGTTGACTTATGCGGTGTTGAGGGCCGCCTTGGCCAGAGCCGCATACGATGAGCGCGCCCATCGCGGGCAGCGCCTGCCGCACCGAGGCGGTCAGCAGCTCGGAGTCCTCGTGCTCGTAGGTGTTGAGCATGTCCACGACGATCAGCGCGCTCTTCATCGCGCGTCGCGCCTACCCGCCCGCGGACGCGAAGATTCGCCGCGCGGCAGCGTTTCCGCCATCGCAGTTCGTCAGCCACGCGGCCGAGCAGAGCCGGCCGCCTCCCGGCTCGGCGCCGGTGCGCTCCAACCCGCGCGCGGATCGGGCAGCGGCGTCAGCCGTGCCTCGATCTCGTCGCGATGGTCCTCGAGCCAGGGCGGCAGGATGATCTTCGTCCCGAGCGCCTCGAGTGGCAGGTCGACCGTGAAGCCGGGCTCGTCGTCGGCGATCTCGTACAGCACGCCGCCGGGTTCGCGGAAGTAGATCGAGTGGAAGTAGTGGCGGTCGATGACGTCGGTCGACTGCACCCCGGCGTCGCGCAGGTGGCCGACCCAGCGCGGATGCTCGGCATCCGTCGTGCCCCATGCGACGTGGTGCACGGTCCCGCCGCCCGCCACGCCGCGTGCGGCCGGCGCCGGATCCCACGCGATCGTCGAGCGGCGGTGCTCGCCGCCCAGCTCGAACGTGTCGTCCTCGTCGGTCCGCGTGGCGCCGAGGACCTGCTCGAGCAGTCGCGCGCTGCGATCGGGCGCGCCGCTGTAGGCGCGCACACCGAGGAAGCCCTGCAGCGCGTGCGCGGCGGGGACGTCGGGGTGGTAGGCGGTTAGCGGCGGGTTCGTGCGCGTGGCCGCGATGAGCTCGTGGCCCATGCCCTCGGGGTCGGCGAAGCGCAGCTTGCCCTCGCCGCGCTCGGTCGCCACGCCTTCTGCGCCGAGCCGCTCGGCCCAGAAGTCGAGCGCGTCCGGCCCCTCGACCGCCCACTCGATGCGGTGAACCATCCCGGCACCCGCCCGACCGGCTGCTGCGCCGGGGTACTCGAAGAATGTGAGGTCGGCGCCGGGCGTGCCCGCTTCGTCTGCGTAGAAGAGGTGGTACACGGTCGGGTCGTCCTGGTTGACGGTCTTGGCCACGAGCCGCAGCCCGAGCACGCGGGCGTAGAAGTCGACGTTCACGGGCGCGTCGCCGGTGATCGCGGTGATGTGATGGATGCCCTCGAGCCGCATGGTCTCCCTCCGAAAAGTGATTGCACACGCAATCATACAACGCTGTCCGGCAAATCGCCGCAGCGCCCGACGGGGCACTCGCGCTAGACTGCCTTGCAGACCTGCCGGCGCAGGTCGTTTTTCTGTCCTCTTGCCGTCACGGAGCTGCCGAATGGCCCGCGGAGACGTGCGTATCGCTGTCACCCTCGCCTGCGAGGAATGCAAGCGGCGCAACTACCAGACCAACAAGTCCAAGCGCAACAACCCGGATCGCATCACCCTGCGCAAGTACTGCAGGTGGTGCAAGACCCACACGAGCCACCGGGAGACCCGGTAGAGCTCACAGGACGCCTCATCTCATGGCACGCAACCGCCAGCGGGCGAAGGACCGCAAGCAGAAGCTCAAGCGGGAGAACGTCCCGGGTTCACTCGACAACGCCTCAGGCGATGTCGAAGAGGCCGAGGCGGCGATCGTTGCCGGCGCGGATGGCAAGCCGCTGCAGGACGAGGAGCTCGAGCGCGAGGACGCCGACGACGGGCAGGACGAGTCACTCGATCGCGAGCAGCTCGCCGCCGGCGAGGTTGGGAGCGCGGCCAGCACGAAGGGCCGCTCCGGGCTGCGCATCGTCAACTTCGTCCGTGCCTGCGCCGCCGAGCTTCAACGTGTGCAGTGGCCGGATCGCCGCCAGACCGGCCAGGCCACGGCGGTCGTCCTCGGCTTCGTCGTGATCGCCGGGGCGTTCCTCGGACTCGCCGACACCGTCGCACAGCGCATCATCGACTTCATCATCTAAGGACCTATTCAGAGCAACATGTTTCGCTGGTACGTCGTCAACACCTATTCAGGACACGAGAACAAGGTCAAGCAGAACCTTGAGCATCGCGTGGTCTCGCTGAACCAGAAGCGCAACGTCCGCCAGGTCGTCGTGCCGACCGAGTCCGTCTCGGAGATGAAGGACAACCAGAAGGTCACGGTCGAGAGGCGCACGATGCCCGGCTACGTGCTCGTGAACATGGAGCTCAACGAGGACTCGTGGGGGCTCGTGAAGGGCACGCCCGGCGTGACCGGCTTCGTCGGCGCCTCCAACGAGCCCGTCCCGCTGACCCAGGCCGAGGTCGACCGCCTGCTGCATCGCGAGGTCGCAGTGCGCGAGCGCAAGAAGGCGACGTTCTCGATCGGCGAGTCGGTCAAGGTCATCTCGGGCCCGCTGTCGGACTTCTCCGGCGAGATCTCCGAGATGAACGAGGACGCGGCCCGGCTCAAGGTGCTTGTGTCAATCTTCGGCCGCGAGACGCCGGTCGAGGTCGGCTTCGACCAGGTAAAGAAGATCTGATGGC
>JALZJA010000326.1 GCA_030860005.1 Actinomycetota bacterium | reverse complement strand
AAGGGCGCCGCCGCGGCATAGTCGGGCTGGCAGTCCCCGTTGACGTCGCCCAGTGCGCGCGAGCTCCAGCCGAAGCCCGTGCCGTTGTCTTCCCCCTCGGGAACCTCGACCAGGGTGGACGGCAGCTCCAGCGTCTTCAGCGCCTCGCCGTTGCGGCCGTCGATGACGTAGGCCTCCTGGGGCACGGCCGATCCCTCGTGGTTGGCCAGGTTGCTGACCAACAGATCGGTCACGCCGTCGTTGTTGTAGTTGGTCTTGCTCACCGCCCAGCCGAACGCCTTGCCGTCGGCGGGGTTGGGATCCTCGACCTCGTAGAGCACCACGCCCTCGCCCGCCTGGAGCGACTTGGCGCCGTCGAAGACCCACGCCCGCCCGGCCGACACCAGGAGGCCCCTGTCCAGTTGGAAACCGGCCCCATAGATCTCGGGGACCCCGTCCCCGGTCAGGTCGCCGGGGGTGTAGCGATCGGGGTCGAAGAGCCCGAAGAACGAAGACGGATCGCCCTGCTCGGGCGGGTCGATCCGGGTGAGCACCGTGCCGTCGGCTCCGCTGAACACGTAGATACGACCAATGCCGTCGTAACTGCCGGCGCCGACCATGTGATCGGGGACGCCGTCAGCGTTGAGATCTCCGATGACCTGCACCGTATGGCCGAGACTGCCGCAGCTGACGCCGGGCTGGTGGATCCCCCCCACGACGCAGGTCAGATCCTCCTCGGGGATGACGTACTCGCGCAGCAAGCTCTTGTCCCGACCGGAGAAGACGAACGCCTTGCCCGCGTTCACCGCCTCCCCCCGGTCCTGACCGGGGGCCCCGGCGATGACGTCGGCGAAACCGTCGCCGTTGACGTCCCCGGCTGCTCCGATGCGTCCTGCGAAGCCGGCCCCGGCCTGCTCGTCGGGATGGTCGATGCTGTGGAGCAAGCTCCCCGTGCGGCCGTCGAAGACGTACAGCCTTCCCTGGTTCTCGTTCCCATCGACGTCCAGACCCGGGGCGCCCACGGAGACATCCTCGATGCCGTCGCCGTTGACGTCGCCGGGCACGGAGATGTAGAAGCCGAAGTTGGCGTCCTCCTGCTGGTCGGGAGCCTCCAGCTGGCGGATGAGGTTGCGAGTCGCGCCGCTGAACAGGTAGACCCGCCCCACGTCCTCGAGGCCGTTGACGTCGAGGTCGAAGGTGCTCGCGTAGATGTCGGTCAGGCCGTCGCCGTCGATGTCCTGGGCGGTCGTGAGGCGCTCCGGCATCTCACTATTGAGCTGCGGGTGGGGGGCCGGGATGCCCTCGAACTCGTACGGCGTGCTCGAGGTGGCCGCGAACACGCTCGCGGCACCGAGCGCCATCGCGGCACACGCCAAGACACCCACAAGCAGTCGCGCGGGCAGTCGCCCTCGTCGCGTTCCCATGCTCGTACCCCTCATCTCCCGCTCCTCCCAGTCTTTTGCCTTGACGCCCGCGCGCGTGTGTATTGACCGCTCGGCGAGCGAACGCATCGGCTGCAGCGGCCGCTTCAAGCGGCAACAAAGCTGCCATTCCCAAGCTACCTTATGGCCTAAGGTCAGTCAAATGGCGCCTGTATCGTGCGGCGCGATGGCGACGAAGATCGACAGCGGCCATCTCCGCCTTCCACTGACGCGGCAGCGGATTGCCAAGGCCGCGCTGCGCGTGATAGACCGCGAAGGCTTGAACGGCTTGACGATGAAGCGCCTGGGCAGCGAGTTGGGCGTCGAGGCCATGTCGCTGTACTTCCACTTCTCCAACAAGGACCAGATCCTCGACGAGGTCGTCGATCTCCTCTTCAGGGAGCTTGCACTGCCCGAAGAGGCCAACGACCAGGGGGGCGACTGGGCCGAGGTATCGCTAGAGCTCTTTCTCAACATGCGACGCCATCTGCTCGACCACCTCAACGCGGTCTTGCTGGTCGCCTACCGGCCCGTGCACTCGATAAGCGCGCTGGCGCCCACTGAGATGTCGCTACGCAACCTGCGCCAGGCCGGCTTTGACGAATGGGAATCCATAGATGGACATCGGTTGCTTCTGAGCTTCACGCTGGGTTACCTCATCTCTGAGGCGAGCGCGCGTAATCCGACGAGCCACCCCGAAGACTGGGGCATTGCCTCCTATGCTTTGCGAGACCTACCCGCCGACGAGGTGCCGACCCTCGCGAGACTTGCCGCAGTCTCTCTTGCCGGCAACGCCGACGAGCAGTTCGACCGGTGCCTGAGGGGAATCCTCACCGCCCTGACGCTCCGTCGCGAATCGCGCCTGGCTGAGGAGGAGCGGGCCCGCGCACCCGGCGCCGCACCAGAGTGACCGACCCAAGGCCCTTCGAGCCGACACGCTACGCGCCTCGGGCGGTGCGGGCGCTTCGCGCCCGAGCTCGTCGATGCAGCGACCGGCGCGGCGTCATCGGCATTGCCGTATCCCGCGGTTGACGTTGCTCGCTACGGGCTGGGCTTCCTGGGCATCCACGACGGCCGTGACAGCAACTTCGTCGCGGGAGGCCTGGATGGTCAGGAGCGGTCGGCGTCCCAGCGCCACCCGCGGACGGCCAGCGCGACGCCCGCCGCGGCCCACAGCGCGATGACGGCGAGATCAGAGCGGTGATCGCCCAGCGGCGAGCCCGTGATCATCGCGGCGGAGAGACCGTCGATGAGGTGGGTGAGGGGCAGGGCCTGGGCGATGTCGGCCAGGAACGCCGGCGCCGACTCGGCGTCGTAGAACACCCCGGAGACGACGACCACAGGGAGGAAGATCGCGTTGACGTAGGCGGGAGCCGAGTCGAAGTTGGGGATCGCGTGAGCCAGCGCGACGCCCAGCGCGGCGAAGCACACGACGCCGGCGACGGTGAACACGAGCAGCTCGAGGGGCAGTGGCGGCCAGCCCACGCCGAAGAACAGCCGCCCGGCGGCGACCACGAGGGCGATCTGCAGGGCGGTGTTGGTCACCGCGTGCAGCGCCAGGGCGCCGAAGTAGGCGCCGCTGGGCA
>JALZJA010000286.1 GCA_030860005.1 Actinomycetota bacterium | reverse complement strand
ACCATGCGCTGGATCTCCGACGTACCCTCGCCGATGAGCAGCAGCGGCGCGTCGCGGTACAGGCGCTCGATCTCGTACTCCTTGGAGTAGCCGTAGCCGCCGTGGATGCGGAAGCACTCCTCGACGCAGAAACGTCCCGCCTCCGAGGCGAACAGCTTCGCCATCCCGGCCTCCAGCTCGGAGCTCACGCCGGCGTCCTTCAGGCGGGCGGCCTTGCGCGTCAGCAGCCGCGCGGCCTCGATCTGCGTCGCCATGTCGGCGAGCTTGAACTGGATCGCCTGGTGCTGCGCGATCGGCTTGCCGAACGCCTTGCGCTCCTGCGAGTAGCGCAGCGCCAGCTCGAGCGCGCGCTGGGCGATGCCGACGCCGCGGGCGGCGACGTTCGCGCGGCCGACCTCGAGCGCGTCCATCATCTGCTGAAAGCCGCGGTTCAGGCCATCCTGCTCGCCGCCGAGGATGTTCTGCGCCGGGCACCTGTAGCCGTCGAAGACGAGCTCGGTCGACTCGACGCCCTTGTAGCCCATCTTCTTCAGCGCCGGCGGCACGATGAAGCCCGCGTACTCGCCGGTGTTCACTGAGACGCCCGGCTCCTTCTCGGCGATGAAGCACGTCATGCCCTTGTATGGCGGGTCGGCCTTCGTGTCGGTGCGCACGAGCACGAAGACGATCTGCGAGCGAAGCCCGTTCGTGACCCACATCTTCTGGCCGTTGAGCTCGTAGTCGCCGCCGTCGAGCTTCTTCGCCGTGGCCTTGAGCGCCTGCACATCCGAGCCCATCTCGGGCTCGGAGAGGCTGAACGCCGCGCGGCACGCGCCAGTCGCCATCTCGGGGAGGTACTTCTGCCTCTGCTCCTCGGTGCCGAACTTCATGAGCAGATACGAGCCGATGAAGTGCGTGTTGATGATGCCGCTGATCGAGATCCAGCCGCGCGACAGCTCTTCGACGATCATCACGTACGTCGTCAGATCCAGCCCCATCCCGCCGTACTCCTCGGGGATCGTGACCCCGAACAGCCCGAGCTCCTTCATCTGATCGACGATCTCCTGCGGGAACTCGTCCGCGTGATCGAAGCGCTCGGCGTTCGGCAGGATCTGCTCATCGGCGAACTGACGAACCATCGCGAGGATGTCTCGCTGCTCGTCGGTGTACTCGCTGTACGTGGGGGCTACGGCCATACGCGGTTGCTCTCCTCGGCGGTGTCCTGATCTCGTCGCAGACTACCGGGGCGCAGGTACGCGAACGCCGTAGGGTCCAGACCACATGGATGCGTCGCAGAACGTCCTCGCAGCGCTCGAGTCGGCGATCCTGATCGACGACGATCCCGAGCGCGCGGTCGATCTGTTCGTCGAGGAAGCGGGCGATGTGCTCTTCGACCTGCGCAGCGAGCACTCGCTCATGCAGGCCCGCATCGCGGACCGCTGGGAGGGCGCGTTCGACCTCTACGAGCTGTTTCGCGCGAGCGCCTTCGCGCTTGCCCAGCGCGCGTGGGCGCCGGAGGAGGCGAGCACCCGCACGGACCTCGAACGGCGCATCGCGGTCCGGCTGCTGTTCGTGCGCGCGTACGTCACGGCGGGCGAGATTCTCGCGCTCATCCGCACGGGGTTCGGCAACGGCGCCGTCGCGCGCTGGCGCACGATGCACGAGGTCGAGGTCGTGGCGACGCTGCTCGCCACGGCCGAAGACGACACGGTCAGGCGCTACGGCGACTACCTCGCCTACGAGACATGGCGCACGCTGGAGACCTACGAGCGCCATCACGAGGAGCTCGGCTGGGAAGCGCTGCCGGCCGAGGAGATGAAGGCGATCACCGAGCGCGGCCAGGACGTGCGCCGCGAGTACCGCGGCAAGCTCGCGCGCTCGAGCTATGAGTGGGCGCGCCGCGAGCTGTCGGGCGGGCTGCCGGAGCTCGCAGACGACGCGACCCAGGTCGAGCTGCGCCATCTCGAGGAGCACGTCGGCCTGACGGCGCGGCGCGCGCTGTATCAGCTGGCAAGCGACGCCGTGCATGCCGGCTGGAAGGCCGCGCGCGGTTACGAGCTGCTGCTCGAGCCCGACGAGCTCAGCGTGGGCTGGGAGACGCAGGCGACGATCAGCTCGCTGAAGGCGACGCTCGACGCCTTTCTCGTGCTGCACGAGCTCGCCGTGCCCGAGGAGGTCTCGGACGCCTTCGAGGAGCTCTTTCACCGCGCCCACGACGCCTTCGCCGAGACCGACGCGTGAACTTCGCGCTCGACGTCGTCGAGGCGGCAGCAGCGGACCGGCTCGCGCTGGTGGGCGTCGCGCGCGACGGCACGCGGCGGGAGTGGTCGTTCGGCGACGTCGCCCGGGCGGCACGGACGCTTGCCTCCCACATCCACGAGCGCGGCGTGCGGCGCGGCGACGTCGTCGTGACGCTCGTCGGCAATCAGCCCGACTGGGTCGTGGCGATGGTCGCCTGCTTCCGGCAGGGCTACGTGGTGCTGCCGTCCAACGAGCAGCTGCGCGGCGACGACCTGCGCAAGCGGATCGATGCCTGCGCGCCGGCGCTGTTCGTGTGCGACGAGCGCAACGCGGGCGTGCTCGAAGAGGCCGGCTGGGACGGGCCGACGATCTACGTTCCGGGCGCCGCCGATTGGCCCGAGCGCGAGCCGCCGCCACCCGCCGAGCTCGATCCGCTCGATCCGTGCCTCATCACGTTCACGAGCGGGACGGCGGGCGAGCCCAAGGCCGTCATCCACGGTCAGCGCTACCTCGCAGGCCAGCGCGTGCAGTCCGAGCATTGGCTCGCCCCGGACCCGGGCGACCTCGTCTGGTGCACGGCCGCGAGCGGCTGGAGCAAGTCGGCCCGCAACGCGTTCATCGCGCCGTGGATCCAGGGCGCCGCGGCCCTGCTGCACGATGCGCGCTTCGACCCAGAGGAGCGGCTGGAGCTGCTGGAGCGCGAGCAGGTCAACGTGCTGTGTATGGCGCCGACGGAGTACCGCGTCGTCGCCAAGCGCGCGACGCTGCGGCCGGTGTCCTCGCTGCGCGGCCTCGTCGCGGCCGGCGAAGCGCTCAACCCCGAGGTGCTGCGGGCGTGGGAGGAGGCGACGGGTCTGCAGATCCGCGACGGCTACGGCCAGACGGAGACGGGCCAGCTCACCGGCAGCCCGCCGGACGTTCCGGCGCGGCCGGGCTCCATGGGGCGGGCGCTGCCCGGCATGAAGCTGTGGATCGACGACGGCGAGCTCGTCGTCGACCCCGCGAGCGTGCCGACGTTCTTCCTGGGGTATTCGACCCCAGCCACCCATGACGAGCGGCAAGCCGTCCCCATCGACCCCTGGCGCACGGGCGACCGCGTGACCGAGGACGACGACGGCTTCCTGTACTTCGAGGGCCGCGCCGACGACGTGATCATCTCGGCGGGCTATCGGATCGGCCCGTTCGAGGTCGAGTCGGCGCTCGTGACGCACGAGGCCGTCGTCGAGGCGGCGGTCGTCGCCGCATCCGACGAGGAGCGCGGCAGCGTCGTGCGGGCGGTCGTGGTGCTGCGTGACGGGTTCGCCGCGTCCGCCGAGCTGGCGCGCGCACTGCAAGACCACGTCAAGGCCCAGACGGCGCCCTACAAGTACCCGCGCGTCGTCGACTTCGCGCAAGAGCTGCCGAAGACGGCGAGCGGCAAGGTTCGCCGCTCGCTCCTACGCGGCGAGGGCGAGCGCTAGACGGTTGATCCCCCGGAAGCGGCGCGGGCAGGATCCGTGAGGTGTGGGGATCCAGCGCCCTACAGGACGATGGATCCCCATACCCCTCAGCTGGGCAGCGCCACGACCGCGTCGATCTCCACTTGCGCCCCCTTCGGCAACGCCGCGACGCCGATCGCCACGCGCGCCGGCGGGTCCGCCTCGAAGTACTCGCCGTACGCCTCGTTGACGTCCGCGAACGCGCCCAGGTCCGTCATGTAGACCGTCATGCGCACCGCATCGTGCAGGCTCGCGCCGGCAGCCGAGCACACTGCGGTGAGGTTCTCCAGGCAGCGGCGCGCCTGCTCGGCCGGGGTCTGGCCGACGAGCTCGCCGGAATCCGGATCGAGCGGGATCTGGCCGGAGCAGAACAGCAGGTTCCCGGCGCGGACGGCGTGGCTGTAGGGGCCGATGGCTGCGGGTGCGCCAAGCGCGGTCACGGTCTCGCGGTGCTCGGACAAGGCGGTTGGTTCTCCTCAGACGAAGTTCGAAAAGGAGGACGCTAGCGTCTACGTCATGGCCAACGCACTCGCACACGAGACCTCCCCCTACCTGCTCCAGCACCGCGACAACCCCGTCGAGTGGCAGCCGTGGGGCGCGGAGGCCCTGTCCCAAGCGCGCGAGCTCGACCGTCCGCTGCTCGTGTCGATCGGCTACTCAGCCTGCCACTGGTGCCATGTCATGGAACGCGAGTGCTTCGAGAACGACGAGATCGCGCAACTCATGAACGAGAACTTCGTCTGCGTGAAGGTCGATCGCGAGGAGCGCCCCGACGTCGACGCGATCTACATGGAGGCCGTGCAGGCTATGACCGGCCAGGGCGGCTGGCCGCTGAACGTCTTCATCACGCCCGACCAGGTCCCGTTCTACGCCGGCACCTACTTCCCGCCCGAGGCGCGCGGCGGCATGCCGAGCTGGCCGCAGGTGCTCGGAGCGGTCGCGAAGGCGTGGGAGCTCAACCGCGACGAGATCGTCGAGCAGAGCGCGTCGCTTGCCCAGCGGCTCTCCGGCGGCGCACGGCTCAAGCCCTCAAACGGGCCGCTCGGACCGCAGATCCTCGAGGACGCCGTCGCGGAGCTCGGCTCGCACTACGACTCCGTCAACGGCGGCTGGGGCGGGGCGCCGAAGTTCCCGGCGTCCTCGACGATGGAATTCCTGCTGCGCCGCGGAGAGACGTCGATGCCGTTGCACACGCTACGCAGCATGGCCTCGGGCGGCATCTACGACCAGGTCGGCGGCGGCTTCGCCCGCTACTCCGTCGACGCATCCTGGACCGTCCCGCACTTCGAGAAGATGCTCTACGACAACGCGCTGCTCGCCCGCGCCTACCTGCACGGCTGGCAGATGAGCGGCGACCCGATCCTGCGCCGGACCGCCGAGGAGACGCTCGACTGGACGCTGCGCGAGATGACGGGCCCCGAGGGCGCGTTCTACTCGGCGCTCGACGCGGACTCCGAGGGCGTCGAGGGCAAGTTCTACGTCTGGAGCCTCGACGAGCTGCGCGAGGTCCTCTCAGACGATGCCGAGGCGGCGATCGAGTGGTTCGGCGCCAGCGAGCGCGGCAACTTCGAGGGCGCGAACATCCTCGAGTCGCGCGGCCCCGAGCCCGAGCCCGAGCAGCGCGAGCGCATCCGCGCGGCTCTGCTCGCCAAGCGCTCCGAGCGCGTGCGACCCGGCCTCGACGACAAGCGCCTGACCGCCTGGAACGCGCTCATGATCTGTGCGCTCGCCGAGGCCGGCGCCGCGCTCGAGCGCCCGGACTACGTGGATGCCGCGAGCCGCGCCGCCGCGTTCGTGCTCGACGAGATGCGCCAATCCGGCCCGCCCACCCGGCTGCTACGGACCTACAACGCCGGTGAGGCGAAGCTCAACGCTTACCTCGAAGACCACGCTTTCCTCCTCGAGGCGCTCATCGTGCTCTACGAAGCGACGTTCGAGCCGCGCTGGTTCGCCGCGGCACGCGACCTCGCCGACACGATGATCGAGCGCTTCGGCGACCCCGAGCACGGCGGCTTCTTTCAGACCTCCGCCGACCACGAGCAGCTCGTCGCGCGGCGCAAGGAGATCGACGACGCGCCGATCCCGTCGGGCCCGTCGAGCGCCGCCTTCGGGCTCCTGCGCCTCGCGGCGCTGACGGGCGACGCGCGCTACTCAGATCAGGCGCTCGGCGTGCTGCGCCTCATCGGCGATCTCCTGCGCCGCTCGCCGATCGCGTTCGGGCACCTGCTGCAGGCACTCGACTTCCACCTCGCGACCGTGCAAGAGGTCGCGCTCGTGGGCGAGGACACGACCGAGCTCGAGCGCGTCGTGCGCGGGGCGTTCCGGCCGCACATCGTGGTCGCGGGTGGTGACGGCTCGAACGCGGCGGGCATTGCGCTCCTCGACGGCCGCACGCCCTTGAACGGACGCGCCGCCGCCTACGTGTGCGAGCGCTTCACCTGCCAGCAGCCGGTGACCGAGCCGCGCGAGCTCGAGGCGTTGCTGAGCACAGCGCGCTGAGTTCCGGGCGAACGTGCCCGTTCCTTCGCTGAGCCGTCAGCGGCGGAATGCTGGTAGGAGTACCGGCCTTGTCATCCCTGCTCTCCGCCGCCGCGGGCCGGCGCGCCAAGTGGATCGTCGCGCTGGTCTGGCTCATCACGATGGTCGGCGTGTTCGCCGGCGACCTGCCGACGAAGTTCACGGACGCCGAGAGGAACGAGTCGACGTCGTTCCTGCCCGGCGACGCCGAATCGACGAAGGCGCTCGAGACGACCGAGCGCCTACGCGGCGGCGAAAAGGCCGCGATCGTCGTCGTCTATCACCGCGACGGCGGCCTGAAGCTCTCAGATCGCCGCCGGATCAACGCCGATCGCGCGAAGCTCAACAAGCTCGAGCTGCCCAGCACCTCACGCTTCGGCCTGCAGGTCAAGTCGCCCGACAAGACGACGGCGATCGTTCAGGCGCAGATCACGGTCGACGGCGAGTCGGACACGATCCTCGACCCGGTCGACGCCGTTCGCGACCGCGCCAGCGATCCCGGCGGCGGCCTCGAGGTCAAGGTCACCGGCCCGGCGGGCTACTCGGCCGACGCGATCAAGGTCTTCGAGGAGATCGACAGCAACTTGCTGCTCGCCGGCTTCGTGCTCGTCCTGATCCTGCTGATCGGAATCTACCGCAGCCCGATCTTCTGGCTCGTTCCGATCGTCGCCGTCTTGTTCGCGGAGATGGCGACGCGCGCGATCGGATACCTGCTGACCGAGCTCGGCGTCACGGTCAACGGCCAGTCCTCGGGGATCCTGTCGGTGCTCGTGCTGGGCGCCGGCACGGACTACGCGTTGCTGCTCGTCTCCCGCTATCGCGAGGAGCTGCGCCAGACCGCGGACAAGCACAAGGCGATGAAGCGCGCGCTGAGCACGGCCGGCCCGGCGATCTTCGCCTCCGGCATGACGGTCATCGCCGCGCTGCTGTGCCTGACGCTCGCCGAGCTCAACGGGACCGCGGGCCTGGGTCCGATCGGCGCGATGGGCATCGCCGTGGCGATGATCGCGATGCTCACGCTGCTCCCCGCGCTGCTCGTCATCTTCGGAAGGCGCGCATTCTGGCCGTTCATCCCCCGCGTCGGCGACGAGGGCAGCGACGCAACGCACGGCCGCTGGCGGCGCGTCGGCGAGAAGGTCGCGGCGCGACCGCGACGCGTCTGGGTCGGCACGATCGCGCTGCTGCTCGTCATGGCGGCCGGGCTGTTGAACTTCGACGATGGCCTGACGAGCGGCAATTCGTTCACCGAGGACGTCGAGTCCGTCGCGGGTCAGAAGCTGCTCCAGAAGGGCTTCCCGGCCGGGACGAACGCGCCGACCGAGATCATCGTGCCCGATGCCCCTCGCACCGAGGCGGTGCGCACGGCGGTCGCGAGGGTGCCGGGCGTCGAGGAAGTCAAGGCGGACCTCCGCGGCCCGCGCGAGGTGCAGACGATCTACCGGGACCGCAACGAGGTGCTGCTGACCGCGGTGCTCAAACCCGAGCCGTTCTCCACCGAGGCCTACGCGCTGATCCCGAAGATCCGCGAAGCCGCCAAGCAGGCCGGCGGCGAGGAGACGCTCGTCGGCGGTGCAACCGCGGTGGAGCACGACGTGCGCGCGTCGGCGGAGCGCGACAGCAAGCTCATCGTGCCGATCGCGCTGCTCGTCGTGCTGCTGATCCTCATCGCGCTGCTGCGCGCCGTCGTCGCGCCCGTGATGCTGATCGCCACCGTGATCCTGTCCTTTGCCGCCTCGCTCGGCGTCGGCGCCGTCGTCTTCGATCTCATCTTTGGGTTCCCGGGCAGCGACCCGTCACTGCCGCTGTTCGCGTTCGTCTTCCTCGTCGCGCTGGGGATCGACTACAACATCTTCCTCATGGCACGCGTGCGCGAGGAGACGCTGCGTCACGGCACGCGCGAGGGCATGCTGCGCGGCCTCGCCGTCACCGGCGCGGTCATCACATCGGCGGGCATCGTGCTCGCCGGGGTGTTCTCGGTGCTCGGCGTGCTGCCGCTCGTGTTCTTCGCCGAGATCGGCTTCGTCATCGCCTTCGGCGTCCTGCTCGACACGTTCATCGTGCGCTCGCTGCTCGTGCCGGCGCTGACCTTCGAGCTCGGGCCGAAGATCTGGAAGCCGTCGGAGCTCGCAAGCAAGCCCTGAGACCGGTCACGTCTTCCGCGATGCCATCTGCCTGGTCGTCAGAGCACCGGCAGGTAGCGGTCGAGCTCCCACTGGTGGACCTGCACGCGGTAGTCCTCCCACTCGCGGCGCTTGATCTCCACGTAGCGGTTGAACATGTGCTCGCCGAGCGCACGCAGGAGCAGCTCGGACTCGGCCGCCAGCTCGATCGCCTCGCCGAGCGTCTCGGGAAGCTGCTCGATCCCCAGGCGCCGGCGGTCGTCCGGCGACAGGTGGTAGAGATTCTTCTCCATCGGCTCGGGCAGCTCGTAGCCCTTCTCGACGCCCTCGAGACCGGCGTGCAGGAGCGTGGCGAACATCAGGTACGGGTTGCACGCGGGGTCGGGGCAGCGCAGCTCCATGCGCGTCGCCTTCTCCTTGCCCGGGTGATAGAGCGGCACGCGGACGAGCGCGGAGCGGTTGCGCCGGCTCCAGGCGACGTACACCGGGGCCTCGAAGCCCGGCACGAGGCGCTTGTAGGAGTTCACCCACTGGGCGAAGACCGACGAGATCTCGCGCGCATGCTTGAGCTGGCCGGCGATGAAGGCCTTGCCGACGTCCGAGAGGAAGTACGGGTCGTCGGCTTCGAAGAATGCGTTCTTGCCGCCCTGGAACAGGCTCATGTGCGTGTGCATGCCCGAGCCGTTCTCGCCGAACAGCGGCTTGGGCATGAACGTCGCGTGCCAGCCGTACTTCATCGCGTATTCCTTGACCGTGATGCGGTACGTCATGCAGTCGTCGGCCATCTTCAGAGCGGGCGCGTAGCGCATGTCGATCTCGTGCTGCGAGGGCCCGACCTCGTGGTGGGTGTACTCGATGTGTATCCCGAGCTGCTCGAGCGCCAGCACCGTCTCGCGGCGGACGTCGGAGCCGGCGTCCAGCGTGGTCAGGTCGAAGTAGCCGCCCTCGTCGAGCACCTCGGTGGAGCGCTGGTCCTTGAACAGGAAGTA
>JALZJA010000284.1 GCA_030860005.1 Actinomycetota bacterium | reverse complement strand
CGCCAGCGGCCGGCGGCGCGCGAGGCGCGGCGCGAGGTCGTGTCGCTCGGCTCCTTCGATGTCCGCGACGCGCCGGCGGACCGTCCGGGGTCGCCGCCCGCGCCCGCTGCGCTGCTCGACCCCGTCGAGGAGGTGTACGCGGCGCTCGTGCTCGGCACGCGCGACTACGTGACGAAGAACGGCTTCGAGCGCGTCGTGCTGGGCCTGAGCGGCGGCATCGACTCGACGCTCGTCGCGCTCATCGCGGTCGACGCGCTCGGGACCGACCGCGTGACGTGCGTGACGATGCCCTCGCGGTACTCGTCGCAGGGCACGCGCGGCGACGCCGACACGCTCGCGGGCAACCTCGCAGTCGAGCTGCTGGAGCTGCCGATCTCGCCGTTGATGGAGGTCTACGAGGAGGCGCTGAGCGAGGTCTTTGCCGGCCGCGAGCCCGACATCGCCGAGGAGAACATCCAGGCGCGGATTCGCGGCAACATCCTCATGGCGCTGTCGAACAAGTTCGGTTGGCTCGTGCTGACCACGGGCAACAAGTCCGAGATGTCCGTCGGCTACTCGACGCTCTACGGCGACAGCGCCGGCGGCTTCGCGGTCATCAAGGACGTGCCCAAGCAGCTCGTCTACGAGCTCGCGCGCCACCGCGACGAGCGCGCGGAGGGTGAGCTGGTCCCGCCCGAGCTCTTCACCCGCGCGCCGTCGGCCGAGCTGAGCGCCGACCAGCGCGACGAGGACTCACTGCCCCCGTACGAGATCCTCGACGAGATCCTCGAGGGCTACGTCGAGCACGACCTCGACCGCGAGCAGCTCATCGCCCGCGGCCTGCCGGCCGAGAACGTCGAGCGCGTCATCCGCCTCGTCGACATCGCCGAGTACAAGCGCCGCCAGCAGCCGCCGGGGATCAAGATCACGACCCGCGCCTTCGGCCGCGACCGTCGCGTGCCGATCACGAATCGCTATCGAGGGTAGGCCGCGCGCCTGGTTCATCGAGACGGATGAAAACCGCGTATATCGCGGTTTGCATCCATGTCGATCCCTAGCGTCCGCCCCGGCCGGGCGGCGGCGACCCGCCAGGAATCGGCCGCACCGCGATCGTCATCCGCGACAGCGCGCACAGGCGGCCCGCGTCGTCGGAGATCTCCACGTCCCAGACCCACGTCGTGCGGCCGCGATGGCGCCGCGTCGCCAGCGCGTGGACGGTCCCATCGACGATCGGGCGCAGGAACGACGTCTGGTTGGAGAGCCCCAGCGCGCTATTGCCCTCGGGCACGACGGCCACGGCCGTGCCCACGGACGCCAGCGTCTCGGCGATCGCCGTCATGACCCCGCCGTGCACGAGGCCGAACGGCTGGCGGATCTTGTCCTCCACCGGCACCTGCGCCCGCACGGACTCGTCGCTGCACTCGAGGATCTCGAGCCCGTACAGCGCGTCGAAGCCCTTGTGGTCGCGGAAGTGCAACTCGTGGTCCATCGCGCGTGGACCCTACCGAGCGCCCGCTTCGGCGCCGCTCGCTAGGGTGCCACGGATGCCGCCCCTCGAGACGCTCGACGAAGGTCAGCGCGCCCTCCTGCAGCTCCTGCTCAAGCAGCGCAAGTCCTACGACGAGCTGGCCGACCTGCTGAAGAGCGACCCGACCGGGCTGCGCCAGCGTGCCCACGAGGCGGTCGAGGCGCTCGGTCCGGTGACGGCCGGCATCGGGCGCAATCGGCGCAACGAGGTCGCCGACTACCTGCTCGGCCAGCAGACCGCGTCGCAGCGCGCGGCAACGCGCGAGTTCCTCGAGGGCTCCGCCGCCGGACGCACATGGGCGCGAGCGGCCGCCGGGGCACTCAGGCCGATCGCGCCCGCCGGATTGCCCGACGTTCCCGCCGAGCCCGAGGAGGTCGAGCAGGCCTTCGACGCGCTCGACCGCCGCACCGCGCGCCAGGAGGAGGTCACGCGCAGCTCGCGGGCGGGCGGGATGCTGCTCTTCGCCGCGCTGGGGCTCGTGCTCGCGATCGGGCTGCTGTGGGCGTTTGACGTGTTCGACACCAGCGACAAGCCGGACACGGCCAGCACGACCGCGGCGACGACCGAGGCTCCGCAGGACTACGAAACGCTGCAGCTGGCCGTCATGAAGCCGGTCAGGGGTGGTCGAACCAAGGCCGAGGGCGTCGCGGCCATAGCCCGGACGGTCGGCACCGAAGACCTCAGCCTCGCCATCAAGGCGAACGACGTTGCTCCCAGCCCCAGCCGCCGCTGGGCCTACGCGGTGTGGCTGTACTCTTCGCCGTCGAACGCGCTGCTCGTCGGCTTCCCTCCGCTCGTCGGAGACGACAAGGAACTCGAAGCCGCCTTCCAGCTCGCCAAGGACACCGGGAACTACAAGGAGGTCCTGGTCACACGCGAAACCGTCGAGAAGCCGACGCGTCCCGGCCCGGTCGTCCTGCGCGGCTCGCTTCAGCTCGTGCCACCCGAGGCGCGCGGCGGAGACCAGGGCACCACGACGACGCCCCCGAAGAAGGCGACGCCGCCGGGCTAGAGGCCAGGTCCGCGCTTCGCTGGTCGTGAGAGCCGCCGAAGCTTGCGGCCCGGACTGAACGTGCGAACGAGCCGCAGCCCCAGACCGATCACGCCTGCCGTCGCGACCATGAGGATCAGCATTGCCGTGCCGTCCGCGAGTACGGTTGCGATCAGCGTCGCGACGAGCACACCCAGGAACACGTCGAGATCGCGCCAGTCTCCCGAAGGTCCCCGATCGTGATGCGGCTCGTCGCTCATCCGCCCTTGAGCTCCATCTCGAGCATCCCCCCCGCGCACGCCCCGATCCACACATCGCGGGTCTTGCTGAAGTCGAACTGCGGATCCTGATAGACGTCGATGTAGTCGAAGTACTCTTCCATCCTACGCACCCCGAGCGGGGGCGAACTGACGAAGCGAACCCACTCCCCCAAGCTGACTCCATCCCAGAACTCCTTGATGGATTGAGCAGCGACGATCGCGGTGAAACAAGCTCGCACATATGGCGTGATTTTGGCCCAGTTGCGCCTGGCCCAATTCCTCCCGCGCGCCGCGATACGGCTGGCCTGTTGGCGCAGCACCCCTGCGCGGCCGGGCGTGATCTTCACGCCACGACCTGCGCGGGCCTTCACGAGCTTGCCCGCTCGGCGAACCTTCTTCACCGACCGGGCTCTCTTCAGTATCTTTGCGCCTTTCACCACCACGGGTGCCGCGCGCAGCGTCAAGATGACGAGCGGGACAAGGACGCGGGGTTGCGCCCCAACGCGAGCCGACGGGGCCGCGTTCGCTTGAGCGGGCCCGGCAAGCATCAGCACCAAGCCGGTGGTAGCGAGCGTCAACAAAATGCGTTGGGCGTACATCTCGTCCTCCAACCGATCGTGACGACACCGATGGACGACCGTGTCCTTCCCCGTGAAGCACGGTAGCGCGGGGCTCAGTGCGACACAAGCGCATCGAGCGCGCTCAGCGCTTCCTCGAGCGCCGACGCGCGCTTAACCATCGGCGCCCCGAAGCGCGCAATGCCACGCAGCCGCTGATCGCGCGACATGAGCACTCGTGTCCGCTCGCCATCGCGCTCCAGGCGGATCTCCGTCTCCGAGAGCGCGAGGATCCGCTCGAACGGGCTGCCGACAAGTTCCTGCGCCCAGCGGCGCACGGCCGGCGGCGACGACTCCACGACGCAGGAGTCCGCCCGCACCGACGCGTCCTTGTTCGTCGTCGGGACCTGCGTGAAGCCCTCGT
>JALZJA010000266.1 GCA_030860005.1 Actinomycetota bacterium | reverse complement strand
GGCCCAGGCACGACCGCTCCGAAGGCGCCCGCGGCGCCGCCAGCGGTCGCCACGCAGCCGCCGTCGACCGCAACGAACACCCCGCAGGCCGCCACGGGCGCGAACACGGGCAGCTCCGGCGCCACGACGAACAACTCGTCGTCGTCGAACTCGGGCAGCTCCAGCGCGACGACCGGTCCCCGGCCGATCAAGGTCTCGGGCGCGTCGGTGTACAACCCCGACAAGCGCGCGGGCGCGGAGTTCGGTCCGGCCGCGAACGCCGTCGACGCAAGCACGTCGTCCGTGTGGGACGTCACGGTCCCGGTCGACAACGACCCGTTGGGCGTCGGCCTCGTCATCGACCTGGGCGCGCTCTACACGCTCAGGTCGCTGACGATCAGCACGCCGACGTCGGGCTTCGACGTCGAGCTGTATGCGGCGAAGGGCAAGAAGCTCCCGCCCGACGTCCTGGACAGGCGCTGGGATCACCTCACCGATCGCGCCAACTACGCCGACGGCACGTCGATCTCGCTGAAGGGCAGGGCGGATGGCAAGGTGCGCTTCATCAACCTGTGGTTCGCCGAGGCAGCCGACGCCAAGGACCCACGCGTCGCGATCGGCAACGTCAAGGTCTTCGGAACCAAGTAGGTTGCACGGCCGATGTCCGTCGCCGCCATGAGAACCACGGAGGGCGTGCTCGTCTTCGAGCTCTACGACGAGGACGCGCCCAAGACCGTCGAGAACTTCCGCAAGCTCGCCGCGGACGGGTTCTACGACGGCCTGATCTTCCACCGCATCATCAAGGACTTCATGGCCCAGGGCGGCTGCCCGGAGGGCACGGGCACCGGCGGCCCGGGGTACCAGTTCGAGGACGAGATCAACGACCACAAGATCGTTCGCGGCGCGCTCGCGATGGCCAACTCGGGACCGGACACGAACGGCTCGCAGTTCTTCATCGTGACCGCGGACGAGGCGCCGTGGCTCGACGGCAAGCACACCGTCTTCGGCAAGGTCGTCGAGGGGACCGACGTCGTGGATCGTCTCAACGAGACGCCGACCGGCGGCGCGGACCGTCCGGTGACGCCGGTCTACATCTCGTCGATCGAGCTCGGCGACTAGACGTTTGGACCTGCTCCAGGCCGCCGTCCTGGGCGTCGTGCAGGGGCTCACGGAGTTCCTGCCGATCTCAAGCAGCGGCCACCTGCGGATCGTGCCGGCGTTCGTCGGCTGGGACGACCCGGGCGCGGCGTTCACGGCCATCATCCAGCTCGGCACGATGGCCGCGGTCGTCCTGTTCTTCCGCGCCGATCTCATCCGGATCGCCCGCACCTGGCTCGCGTCGCTGCGCGATTCCTCCCGGCGGCGCGAGCTCGACGCACGGCTGGGCTGGTATCTCATCCTCGCGACGATCCCGATCTCGATCTTCGGCCTCGCGTTCACAGACCAGATCGAGAACGGAGCGCGCGACCTCTACCTCATCGGCGTCATGCTCATCGTCTTCGGCCTGCTGCTGCTCGTCGCCGAGAAGGTCTCCCAGCGCCAGCGCGACCTGTCGAACATCAGCGGCCGCGATGCGCTCGTCGTCGGCTTCGCCCAGGCGCTTGCGCTGATCCCCGGCGTCTCGCGCTCCGGCGCCACGATCACGGCCGGACTGTTTCTCGGCTTTGACCGCGTCGCCGCCGCGCGCTTCTCCTTCCTGCTGTCGATCCCGGCGGTCGTGCTCAGCGGCCTCTTCGAGCTGAGAGGCGTCATCGACGGCAGCGTGGAGGGCGCTGTGGGCGTCGCGCCGACGGTGGTCGCGACCGTGCTGGCGTTCGTCAGCGGCTACGCGTCGATCGCGTTCCTGCTGCGGTTTTTGACGACGCATTCGACCGCGGTCTTCGTGGCGTACCGCGTGGCGCTCGGAGCCGCGGTGCTGGCGCTGGCAGGGGGCGGGGTCATCTCGTAGGTAGGGTGTGGCCAACCGTCAAACGTTCGAGGAGCCGCCGAACATGGCCAGCGTCGAGACCACGGCGAACCAGAGCACGAACGGGCTCGGAGCCGGTGCTGAGATTCCCGTCGAGAACCCCGCCACGGGCGAGGTCATCGCGCACGTCCCCGACCTGCCGCCCGACAAGGTCGCCGAGCTCGCCGTCCTCGGCCGCGCCGCGCAACCGGCCTGGCAGGCGCTCGGGTTCGATGGGCGCGCGCGCATTCTGCGGCGGATGCAGAGCTGGCTCATGGACAACCACGAGCGCGTCACGAGCACGATCGTCTCCGAGACCGGCAAGACACATGAGGACGCCTACCTCGCCGAGCTCAACTACACAGGCGGCGCGCTCGCGTTCTGGACCAAGAACGCCAAGAGGTTCCTCGCCGACGAGAAGGTGCCGGTCAGCACGCTCGCACTCAAGGGCAAGAAGCTGCGGGTGCGCTACGAGCCCGTCGGCCTGGTCGGCGTCATCGGGCCGTGGAACTACCCGCTGACGAACTCGTTCGGCGACTGCATCCCCGCGCTGCTCGCGGGCAACAGCGTCATCCTCAAGCCGTCGGTGGTCACGCCGCTCACGTCGCTGCTGCTCGCCGAGGGCCTGGCTGAGAGCGGCCTGCCGGACGCCGTCTTCCAGGTCGTGACGGGCCGCGGCGCCACGGTCGGCACGGCGCTCATCGACGCGGCCGACATGATCATGTTCACCGGCTCGACGGCGACCGGGAAGAAGGTCATGGAGCGCGCTGCCCAGACACTCACGGCGGTCTCGCTCGAGCTCGGCGGCAAGGACCCGATGATCGTGCTCGCCGATGCCGATGTCGAGCGCGCCGCCCACGCCGCCGCCTACTACTCGATGCAGAACGCGGGCCAGACGTGCATCGCGATCGAGCG
>JALZJA010000252.1 GCA_030860005.1 Actinomycetota bacterium | reverse complement strand
TCGGACCGGCTTCGCGCGATAGCTCCCGCGATGGACCCGTTCGTGCAGGTCGCGGAGATTGCCCTCCAAGTCCTGCCCGTAGGTCCGCCACGTCACGCCGTCGACCCCCGGCGCGGCCTTCGGGCGCCCGAGTTCCGCAGTTGGTGGGCACATGAGGGCCGTTTTCGGGGCATAAGCCCAGCATTCACGGGCTTTCGCGATCGGCGGATCTCGAAAAGCGTGGGCACACGGTTTGGCTTGTAGGGCTAGTATCTGCGGGGATTGTGTGCTAGTGATGTGGACATGTACTTGCGGCGGACGCAGCGGCGGCGCAAGGACGGTTCGGTCGTCGGGTACCTCGGGCTTGCGCACAACCGCCGCGTCGACGGGGTCACCAGGGCGGAGGTGCTGCTGAACCTCGGCCGCGAAGACGAGCTGGACGTCGACGCGCTGCGCCGCCTCGCGGCATCGATCACGCGCTTCGCCGACGGCGACGGTGCCGGCCAGCCGCTGGGCAGCGAAGCCGGCGAAGGTGACGGCGACGGCGATCTCGAGGTCGCAAGCTCACAAGCGCTGGGCGGCGTGTGGCTGCTGGACGCGTTGTGGCGGCGCCTTGGGATCGGTGAGGCGCTCGCGGGGGTGCTCGGCGCGCGGCGCTTCGCGACCGACGTTGAGCGCGTGTTGTTCGCGATGGTCGCCAACCGGGCGTTGGATCCGTGCTCCAAGCGCGCCTGCTCGGAGTGGGCGCGTGAGGACGTCGCGATCACGGGTCTGGATGAGATCGACGAGGACCACTGCTACCGCGCGATGGATCTGCTCGTCGACGCCGACACCGAGGGCAAGGTCCAAGAAGCGGTGTTCTTCGCGTGCGCGGACCTGCTGAACCTCGAGGTCGACCTGCTGTTCTTCGACACCACCAGCACGTACTTCGAGCGCGACGAGCCCGACCCGGCCGGCGAGCACGGCGAGCCGGCGTTCCGCGCCTACGGCCACTCCAAGGATCACCGGCCCGACCTGCCGCAGGTGATCATCGGTCTCGCGGTCACGCGGGAGGGCATCCCGGTCCGCGTCTGGGTGTGGCCGGGCAACACCAACGACATGTCCGTCCTGCAAGAAGTCAAGGACGACATGCGTGGCTGGCGGCTGGGCCGCGTCGTGACGGTCGTCGACCGCGGCTTCAGCTGCGATGAGAACCTGCGCTACCTGACCAGGGCGGGCGGGCACTGGATCGCCGGCGAACGCATGCGCGACGGCGCACCGGACGCGCAGGCCGCGCTCTCGCGCCCCGGCCGCTACCAGCAGGTTCGCGACAACCTGCGCGTCAAGGAAGTCCGCATCGGCGACGGTGACGCATCCAAGCGGTTCATCGTCTGTCACAACCCCGCCGAAGCCGACCGCGACAAGCAGACCCGCGACGACACGATCGCGCGCCTACAGGACGAGCTCGCGAGGATCGCCAAGGCTCGCGCGAAGGCCAAGACCGCGAAGGCGTCGGCCGCCCATCACCGCGCCGAATGCGCCCTGCGAGATCACGTCACGCTCGGCCGCTACATCCGCCAGACCAAGACCGGCCGGCTGCTGATCGACCGAGCGAAGATCAAGGCCGAGGAGCGCCTGGACGGCAAGTACCTGCTCTCCACCTCAGACCCCGACCTGTCGGCCGAGGATGTCGCGCTGGGCTACAAGAACCTGCTCGAAGCCGAGCGCGGCTTCCGCGATCTCAAGAGCACCCTCGAACTACGCCCGGTGTTCCACCGCGTCGAGCGGCGCATCCGCGCGCACGTCCTGCTCTGCTGGCTGGCTCTGCTGCTGATCCGCGTCGCCGAACGCCAGACCGGCCAGACATGGCGACGGATCGCGCTCGAGCTGCAGCGCCTGCACCTCGTGACGCTGACCGGACCGACCGGCACCGCGCAGCACACCACCGCGCTCACCCCGGCCCAGCGCGAGATCCTCACCGCGCTGCGGATCGACCCGCCGCCGCGGGTCACCGCGCTGACCCCGGCCTGAAGCACCCCTCAACGACTCCGCACGCGTGGACACACGCGTGCGAATCGTCACAAACCCCGAAAACGCAGGCCCCACAAGGGCCTATCGCCGCTCAACGCCGTTCCGCGTGCCCACCAACTGCGGAACTCGGGCTAAGGAGGAGCTCAGGTTGCCTACCACCTTAGGGTGGGGAATTCTCGCGATCAGATCTGGGGAGGATTTCGCGATCGCCTCCAGCCCGTCTTGGGCTCGCGGCGGCGGTGACCGCATGGCGGGCAGGGGCACGTCGCCGCGGAACATGCTCGCGTTCATGGCACTCATCATCGGCGTGTTGATGGTCCTGATCTTCCTGGCCTTCATGATCGGCGAGGCTTAGCCGCCGGCCGTCCCAGCTAGCGTTCCGCTGGCGGGAGCCCCGATTGCCGACCGGCATCCGGGCGTTGACATCGAGCTCAACGCAGAGCGCTCGTATCGTCGAAAGTGAAACTGCCCACGGCACAGCCGCGACCGCGCACCGAGCGCAGGTCGGCACCTCGTGACAACACCTATTCGAGCCGCGGCGCACGCGGCTAGCTCGCGAGGAGGACGCGTGCGTGGCTTGCAAAGGAGGCTGGGCCGAGGCTCTGAAGCTCGGCGTGAACATCGGCGGCGGCACGCGGAGCGAAGGTCGGGTCATGCCGGTAGGGCCGGAGGCGCCGCTCCGGCGATGACCAACGTTCGACTCCCCACACGACGACTTCGGGCGCTGAACGCCACAAATAGGCGAGCACCAGAAGGTCGTAACTATCAACTGGGTGGCCGGCGACGAAAGCCAGCCGGAGCCCCTCAGCGTCCTGGTCGTCAGTGTTGTAGCGGCGGGCTAGGCGTGCCCGAAGCTCCACCGGTGGCGCCTTGCGCGCGCTGTCCAATGGAACGTAGTCGAACAGGTCGAGCTCGACGGTTATCGGCGGCAGGGACCCAAGTTGCTCGAGTAGGGACATCGCGAACAGAGGCTAGAGGGAACGTCTCGGTTACCGTTCGTCAACTGGCTTGCGACGCCTGGACAGGCCGAGATCGACAGCGCCCCTTTCCGCGCATTCCGCCACTGCCCGCGGGCGGTGCCGGACTGCTCGTCGTCGTCGATTGGGAAAGTCTTTCGGTCGGCGTCGTGCGCGATGCTGCCGGTGCCTTCGAGCAGCAGCGCTGTGGGCACCAGCGAGTCGTTGCCCTCTGGCGTTGAGGGAGTATTCGGCCCGAGCATTGATCAGGCTTCATCCAGTCCAGCGACCGGCTGCTGGGATGGGCTTTGCCGGCCGCTACGCGGTCACCGCCGTTGGCTGTTTGAGGACCGCCTCGAACGTCGCGGAGTCCGAGACCCAGCCGAACAGCGTCTCGATCACGCGCACGCTTGCGTCGTGGTTGCTGCGCGGCTGGTCGCTGCCGATCGGCTCGGCGGTGCAGTCCTCAAGCAGCAGGCAGCGGTAATCGCGAAAGAAGGCGTCTCGCAGCGTCGACTCGACGCAGATGCTCGTGGTGCACCCGGTGAAGACGAGCGTCGTGATCCCCCGCTGTTTGAGGATCGCGTCCAGCCGCGTCTCAAAGAAGCCGCTGAAGCGGTGCTTGGGCACAACGATGTCGTCGGCCTCGGGCGCAAGCTCGGGGAGGATCTCGGTGTTCCAGCTGTCCTTGATCAGGATCCTGCCCTCGCGGCCGTCCGGGGCCTGCACCGTCTCCCCAATTCCGAGGCGGCGGTGGTTGACGA
>JALZJA010000233.1 GCA_030860005.1 Actinomycetota bacterium | reverse complement strand
CTGGAGCAGGCCGAGCAGGTCGACCGACGACCAGTGTTCGACGAACTTCCCATCTGGTCCGACGCGATTGATCTCGATGAACGGAACGCAGACGCCGGTGCCGGTTGGCGGGATGCCGAAGAGCTCTTCTTGGTGGGTGCCGCGGGCGGTCATGCGCTGCACGACCCGGTCATCTTCGGCGATTTGGTCCTCCACGATCACGTGGAAGTCAGGGAACGTGCGATGCATGAGCGTCACCCATTCCTTAAGGCCGGTCAGGCCCGGTGCCGGTTGGTCACCCGGGACATGGTGGACGTAGTCGGCCGCGACGAGCTCGTCGGCGACGGCGAGATCGCCCTGGGTGAACACCTCGTCGGCGAGGCGGTGAGCCCGAGCTTTCAGCTCTTGGTTGGTGCACATGCGCTCGTCTCCTTGTCGGGATCCTGAGATCGGTCCCATGGTGCGACATGTCAAGGTCGCTGACCATGTCGAGAGCTCCCCAAGTTGTGGCCGTTTCCTGGACGTTTGGCGGTAGTTCGAGATGGCGCGTGCGGATGTCAGCCCGTTCGGGGCGCTTCTGAGGCGCCACCGGCTTGCGGCAGGGCTCACCCAGGAGGCGCTCGCCGAACGCGCGCGAGTGAGCCCGAAGGCGGTAAGCGACCTGGAGCGAGACGCCACTCGTGCCCCGCGGCTCGGCACCGTGGGACTCCTCGCCGATGCGCTCGGCCTCACGCCTGAACTGCGGGCGGGTCTCCTCGCCGCCGCACGGCCGCGAGCAACCCCCGCCGGCGCGCCCACCACACCCGCGATGCCGCGACCGCTTACCCGCTTGGTGGGGCGCACCAGCGTCATCGCCGCGCTGGCCGAGCTCTTGGGCCGCGAGGAGATCCAGCTGCTGACTCTGACCGGCACCGGCGGGGTGGGCAAGACCCGCGTGGCAATCGAGGTCGCCCGCCGCACGGCCGCCCGCTTTCCCGACGGAGTCGTTTTCGTTGACCTGGCGGCGCTACAAGACTCAGCGCTCGTGCTCGCCACGATCGCTCACCGCATGGGAGTCGACGAGCGCGACGCGACGTCTCTTCACGACGGCCTTGCAGCGTCACTGCGCGACAAGCAAGTGCTGTTGTTGCTCGACAACTTCGAACGCGTGGTCGCCGCCGGCCAGGCGATTGTGCGCCTGCTGGAGGCATGTCCTCGCCTGGTTGTGCTCGTCACGAGCCGGGTCGCGCTGCAGCTGCGGGGCGGGCTCGATTACCCAATTGCTCCGCTTGTCTTGCCGGAGCCGACGGACGCGCCGGAGTCGCTGCTGCGGTCGCCGGCGGTGGAGCTGTTCGTCGACCTTGCGCGCGCAAGTGGGGCCGAGCTGCGGATGGAAGGCCGGACGCCGGGTGCGGTGGCCGAGATCTGTCGTCGGCTGGAGGGGGTTCCCCTCGCGATCGAACTCGCTGCCGCAAAGGTCAGGTTCCTGCCCCCGCCGGTGCTGCTGGCACGCCTGGAGAAGCGGCTGCCGCTTCTGGAGCGCGGGCGTCGCGATCTCCCCGCCCGCCAGAAGACGATGCGCGATGCCATTGCCTGGAGCTACGAGCTGCTGGAGGCATCCGAACAGGCGCTCTTCCGCCGAGTTTGCGTGTTCGCCGGTGGCGGCACGCTCGACGCGGCGGAGGTGGTCTGTCGGCAAGGCCCATCGTGCCCACCGATCATCGACGGGTTGGCGACGTTGGTCGACAACAGCTTGCTGCAGACGAACGCAGTGCCCGCGGATGAGGGATCCGACGTCGCGGGGGATGCCCCCCGCCTCCTTGTCCTGGAGACGCTCCGCGAGTACGGGCTCGAACAGCTGGAGTCGCACGGCGAGACAGATGATGTGTGCGAACGCCACGCGACGTACTACCTTGCGCTGGCCGAAGAGGCGGCGCGCGCGCTCGGTGGTCCGGACGGTGCGGCGTGGCTGGCGCGGCTCGACCGCGAGCACGACAACATGCAGGTCGCGCTTCGGTGGGTGCGCGATCGACGAGACGGACCGACGGCGCTTCGCTTGGCG
>JALZJA010000187.1 GCA_030860005.1 Actinomycetota bacterium | reverse complement strand
TACCACCCGCAGTCGCCCAGGATGGCCGCTGCGCGACACCGGTGGGGCCGGAGCGAGGCGCACCTCGACCACCCGCGGCTCGGCCCGCACCACGCCGCGTTGCACCCACTCGTCGAAGCCGTCCCGCGGGATTTGCAGCCGCGAGCACAGCCGCACCGCGCGCAGCTCGCCGCGCTGGATCGCGCGGTAGATCGCCCGCGTGGACAGCCCGGCGATCTGTGCTGCCTCACTGGGCGAGAGGAAGCTCGGCTGCTGCTCGATCGCGCTCATGTCTCTACTCCTAAGGAGCCGCGCGGGACCGACATGGCCCCCCTGACGATGTTGAGGTCTTCTCGACCACAAGAGGGGCGACGCCCAGATCTGGCCCCCCACCGGCCACCCCACGGCGCCGCCGCTGCGAGGACCGGTCCGTGTTTCGCGATGAGGAGTTCGTCGCGCACCTGGAGTGGGTCGCCGCCACCGAGGACGACCTCCGCCCGGTAGCGCCGCGTAGACGTGCCGACGTTCGAGCGCCTCGCGCGGTTCGACCGGACGACGTCCTGGCCGACCCATGACAATCGGCGCAACGGCGGGAGTCGGTACCCTTCTGGTACCTTTTTGCGCCCGGGTCCCTCCCGCTTCCCCGGCTTTCGGGCAGCAAAAAGGCCCGCTCAGCGGGCCTTTTGCGTAGGCGTTCAGTCGGTCGCCGGTCAGGCGAGTAGCGGGACCGGATCGCCGCGCGCGTGGGCGGCGAGCAGGTCGATGAGGTAGGCGTGCAGAGAGCGGCGCTGCAGGCGGCAGGTGGTGTGCGCTGAGAGCAGTCGCTCGATGCGTCGTTCGCCGTCTTCGGACTGGCTGCCGAGGCTGAGCTTGCGGTAGATGACCGCGCTTCGCAGTCCGCGTTCGGCGTGGTTGTTGGTCGGTGTGACGCGATCGATCGAGTCGAACGTCCAGAGTGCGGGCCAGATCTTCAGCAGGTTGCGCGCGAAGCCTCGACCGTGGCGGTAGCGCGCGCCCTTGCCGGCGTGGCGGGTGAGGAGCGGCTTCAGTTCGCGGCGCAGCTTGCGGATGCGGCGCTTGAGCTCGGCTCGGTCGCCGGTGTGCTGGTAGATCTCCCACGCCCAGAACAGCTGCTCGCAGATCCTGAGGCCTGCGTCGCCGAGGTCCTTTTCGGCCGCGAGGCCTTCGGCGTGCATGGCGAAGTCGCGCTGCAGATGCGACCAGCAGACCTGACGACGCTTCAGCGGGAGGTGGCCGTAGGCCCACCAGCGATCGGATGTCACGATCGCGCTGCTGTCGCCAAGCAGGGTGCGGGCGTGATCCTCGTGACGGCTGGAGGCGATCGCGAAGACGCCGTGACGGTCGGTGAAAGCGCCCCACAACGCGCGCTGGGCGCCCTTCAGGCGCCAACCGGTCTCGTCAATGTTCAGCGCGTCGGCGCTGCGCACGCAGTCCAGCAGGTCGGCGTAGGGCTCGGCGAGCGCATCGCTCGCGCGGGTCAGGATCGCATCGATCGTGCCGGTCGAGATCCGTGAGGCGAACAGCTGCTCGCAGAGCTCGACGACGTCGCGACGCGAGATGCGGTTACGGATCGACAGCGTCACGATCGCTGCCTGCAACCGCGGCCCGAACGCGCTCGACGCGACCCCGTCGGGCAGCACCCCGGTGCTGGTCTGACCGCAGCCCGGGCAGCGCTCACGCTGACACTGATGCTCGGTAACCGTGACCGCCATCACCGGCAGCTCCTCGACCTGATGGCGTGCGGGCTGCCCGACGCTCACGCGATCGGCGTCAGCGAACACGTGCCCGCAGCCGCAATCGGTCGGCCAGTGCTCGACGACCTCGTCGACCGCCCACGCAGGCAGCAACGGCCGGCCCTTGCCCTCATGCCCATCCTGAGCACCCTGCTTGCGCCCCGATCGATCCTTGCCGCGCTTGGGCGGCGCGCTCGGCGAATCGGCGCTCGGCGGCTGCGACGAGTTACGCGACGAGCGCCCGATCTGGCGCTCGAGCGCAGCGATCCGCTCATCCTGCTGTGCCACACGCTTCTCAAGGCGTTGGATCTGCGCGTCCATCCGCAGCAGCACCGCGACGACCGCATCACGACCCTGGTCATAGATCGCTTCCGCCTCAGCCCGCTCCACACACGCAACATTCCCTGCAAATCAAGGAACTCCTGCCCGCAGACCGACGGACTGAACGCCTACCACGTTCCAGGTGGCACGCGAGGCACCCAGTCCCTCCAGCAGCCAGCGCTCCTGCTCGTCGCCGGTCAGCGTCCGCGCGGGGTTGCGCCGCTCCTCGCAGCCCACGTCGGTGCCGTCGCCGCAGGCCTGGTCGGAACGGTACTGGCGGGTGTCGAGCACGTTGAAGCTCGCGAGGTCGCCGAAGGCGTGCCGGCGGTAGAGGCGCATGTCGATGCCGCCGGGCCGGGCGCTGCGGCGCAGCGGCATGTGCTCGTAGTAGGCCTGGAAGGCGCTGGCGCGCCGGCGCATGAAGGCCTCGTGGGGCTGCCCGTCCTCGGGGACCTCGTCGGCCCAGTTGTTGTCGATCTCGTGGTCGTCCCAGGTGACCAGCCAGGGGAACGCGGCGTGCGCGGCCTGCAGGTCGGGATCGCTCTTGTAC
>JALZJA010000162.1 GCA_030860005.1 Actinomycetota bacterium | reverse complement strand
TGTCGAAGTTGCTGCCTATGGCGCGGCATAGGCGACACGACCGCTCGCTGAGCGGTGCCGGGTGGGCATCGTGTCGCGCGAGGTGCGCTATGCGCCCCCGTGTTCGCCACGACCGCTCAACGGCTGGGCTCTGCCAGCGGCAGAGTGCCGCAAATCGACGAAAGCCGCACCGCGCGACACAGTGCGCGTTCGACGCACGCAGCACCGCCACGCCGGACCCAAGCGGGCGCGATGAGGTCCGTGACCTCATCGCGGTCGCGCTGTCGAGAACGCTTTCGCAACACCGGCTGCCAGCACGTGTGCGAAGCGCCCGACGCAGCGCGGACGACCGGCCCGACGCTCATGCCCGAGAGCGTGCTGGTGGCCGGTGCGGTGGAAGGGGGCCGGGAGGAGCTCGTCCGCAGGACCCGATCCGGTCCCCTTCCATCCGCACCGGCCCGCCACGCGGCCCGCGCCGTCACCCGAGCCGCCAGCTACGTGCCGGCCCCGAAGTAGATCTCGATCTCGCGCGCCGCCGACTCCGGCGAGTCCGAGCCATGCACGAGGTTGCGCCGTGTCTCCAGCGCATAATCGCCGCGGATCGAGCCCGGCGCGGCCTCGAGGCCGTTCGTCGAGCCGATGAGCTGGCGCGCGGCCTCGATCGCGTTTGGTCCCTCGAGGATCATCGCGACTATCGGCCCCGACGTGATGAACGCGACGAGGGCATCGAAGAACGGCTTGCCCTCGTGCTCGGCGTAGTGGCGCTTGGCCGTGTCCTCATCCACCGTCATGAGCTTCAGGGCCGCGATATGCAGGCCTTTTCCCTCGAGACGAGCGATGATCTCCCCGGTGAGGCGGCGCTCGAAAGCGTCCGGCTTGACCAGGATCAGTGTCCGATCCATCAGTCCTTCGATCTCCCGGACGGCTGCGGACTAATCGACTCGCGTACGGATGCGGCCTTCCCCTGAGAGGTCGGAGAGCTCCGACTCGCAATAGGGGCACAGCTTCCACGTCGGATCAAGCGGGCGGCCGCAATTGCCGCACGGGTCGCGCAGCTTGCGCATACAGCCCGGGCACCGCAGGAAGTCGTCCTTGACCTCGTAGTCGCAGTGCGGGCACAGCATGTAGCCCAGGTCCGCAAGGCGCGCCTCCGCGGCCTGCATCTCGAGCTCGCGCTCACGCACGTCGTCGAGGAACTCCGGCGGGCGAACGATCACGTAGAGGATCGTCCCGACGAAGGGAAACGCCGACGCGACGGTCGCGCAGATGACGAGCATCGGATCCTCGATCCGGCGCATGGCGTCCATGTACGTCCAGTAGATGAGCGCCAACCAGATGACGACCAGGAACAGGATGAGCATGTTGACCGCAAGGTTCAGCCCGTCGCTGTTGATGCCGAAGATCGCGAGCACGATCCGCGGAGCTTATCCGTCTGGCTGGACGTCGGCCTACAAGAACAGCCGGCCGAAGCCGTACCCGATCGCGAAGAACACGAGGATGACGAGCGCAACCATGACCGCGACGCCGCTGATGAGCGCCAGCGTCGATGGGCGATCCTCGTTCACAGCGTGGACACCTGTCCCGCCCGCGCCGCGCCGGCCGGCCGCTTGAGGTCGGCGATGAGGTAGATCGAGCCGGTCGCGAGCACGACGCCGCCCGTTCCCGCCAGCTCGCGGGCGATCACGAGCGCGCGGTGCGGATCGGTTTCAAGACGGGTCGCGGCGGGCGCCCCCACCTGGTCGGCCAGCGACTGAAGCGTCGCCGGCGACAGGGCACGCGGGTTGGCATTGGTCGTGAACACCGCGCCGGCGCACAGGGGCAGCAGCTCGGCCAGCATGGACGCGGCGTCCTTGTCGTCCAGCACGGACAGGACGGCGACGAGCGGCCGCCCGGCGAGGTGGCCGCGCAACGTCTCGGCGAGCGCCGCGATGCCGCCGACGTTGTGCGCCCCGTCGAGCACGACCTCACCCGCACGCCCACCGCGCCCACCGCCCTCGCCGCCGTCGACGACCTCAAAGCGCCCGGGCACGGCCGTCGAGGCGGCGGCTGCGCGTACCGCCTCCTCGTGAAGGCTTCCGACCAGGGCCTGCGCCGCGGTGCACGCGACCGAGAAGTTGCGCCGCTGAAAATCGCCACGCGCGAGCAGCTCGAAGTCCGCCGGGATCCATCTGGGCTCCGCGGGCGCGCGAACGACGCTGGCGCCCTGGCGCTCGGCCACGAGCTGCGCCTCCGCCTCGGCCTCGGGATGCAGGTTCGGGCCGAGGACGAGCGTGGCGCCGGGCGCAACGACCGCGAGCTTCTCGCGAGCGATGTGGGCGACGGTCGGACCGAGCCAGCGCGTGTGCTCCAGGCCGACGTTCGTCAGCACGGCGACCTCGGCGTCGATGACGTTCGTCGCGTCCCAGCGCCCGCCGAGGCCCGCCTCGACGACGGCGACGTCGGTCCGCGCCGCGGCGAGCTGCGCGTAAGCGGCGGCCGTCAGCGCCTCGAACTGCGTGACGCGATCGTCCGCGTCAAGCGTGCGGTCCACGAGCTCCGTCGCCTGACGCGCGCGCAGGAGCGCGGCGACGAGCTCGTCGTCGGAGATCTCGCTTGCGCCGACGAGGATCCGCTCGGCGAACGACACGAGGTGCGGCGACAGGTACGCGCCCGCCTGGACGTCGTGGCGCTCGAGCAGCGCCGCGATCATTCGCACCGTCGACGACTTGCCGTTCGTACCAACGACGTGGATCGCGCGGAAGGCCTTGTTCGGCGCATCCAGCGCGGTCATGAGGCGGCGCATCCGGTCCAGCCCGAAGCGCATCCCGAAGAGCTCGAGGCCGAGCAGCCAGCGCTCTGCGTCGGCGACGGTCCACACGACCGGCCATGGCCGCGCGACGGTCATCTGCGCTCCTCCTCCTGCCCCTCGAGCGCGGCGAGGTCGGACTGCAGGCCGGCGAGCTTGGTCCGCTCGGCCTCGACGACGGGCGGCGGCGCCTTGGCGACGAAGTTCTCGTTGGCGAGCTTGCCCTCGGCACGCGCGATCTCGTTGCGCAGGCGCTCGCGCTCGGCATCGAGCCGGCGCTCGGCCGCGCCGACGTCGAGCGCGTCGGAGTCCAGCACGGCGACGGTCCCACCCGGGATGGCGACCGACGCGACCGCCTCTGCGTCGGCCGCGGCGCCACGCGCGCCACCGTTCCACGACGCCGCGTCCTCGAGCTCGAAGCGCGCCAGCGAAGCGACCTGACCGGCGGTCGCGTCGTAGCCCGAGGCGTGCAGCACGGCCGGCACGACCGCGCCGGGCCTTATGCCGACGGAGTCGCGCCACGTGCGCAGCGCCTTGATCGCCTCGATCGCGCGCCCGATCTCGGCCTCGGCGTGCACGTCGCGCAGCGCGTCGTCGGGCTCGGGCAGGCGGCTTGCGGCCAGCAGCCCCTCCTGGCCGAGCAGATCCCACAGCTCCTCGGTGACGAACGGGATGACCGGATGGGCGGTGGCGATCGTCTCGCGCAGGACGTGCAGCAGCGTCGCGCCGAGGGCGGCGCGCTCGTCGCGATCGGCGGTGGCCTCGTAGCCCGCGGCGTTGAGCGTCGCCGGGACGATCGCGCCGGGCCGCACGCCGACCGAGTCGCGCCAGCCGCGCAGGATGCGGATCGCCTCGATCGCCTGCCCCATCTGCGCTTCGGCCCCGGGATCGACGAGCTCTTCGTCGGAGGCAGGCAGACGCCCTGTCGCGAGCAGCCCCTCCGTGCCGGGCAGCAGGCCCCACAGCTCCTCTGTGACGAACGGGATCACCGGGTGGGCCGCAGCGATCGTCTCGCGCAGGACGTGCAGGAGCGTTGCCGCGAGCGCGGCGCGGTCGCCGGGATCGGCGTCCTCGCCCAGGCGTGGCTTGACGATCTCGAGGTACCAGTCGCACAGCTCGCCGTAGATGAAGTCATAGAGCCCGAGCGCCGCCTTGGCGAAGTCAAAGCCGTCGATGCGCGCCTGGGTATCGGCCTTCACGGCCTGCAGGCGCGAGAGGATCCAGCGGTCCTCGACCGTGCGCGGCCGCGGCGAAGGCTCCACGTCGCCGCCCACGCGCAGCGAGACGAAACGCGTCGCGTTGTAGAGCTTGTTCGCGAGCGCCTGGCCCTGCTGGACCTTCTCGGCGCTGTAGCGCACGTCCTGCGTCGAGGACATCGCCAGCAGCCCGAAGCGCACGGCGTCGGCACCGTGCGTCTGGATCTCGCACAGCGGGTCGATCCCGGTACCGAGCGACTTGCTCATCCGCCGCCCGTCGGGCGCCTGGATGACGGAGTGCACGTAGACGTCGTCGAAGGGCACGTCGCCGGCGAAGCGCAGGCCCATCATCACCATCCGCGCCACCCACAAGAACAGGATGTCGCGCGCGGTCACGAGCACATCGGTCGGGTAGAAGGCGCGCAGCTCGCGCGTCTGCTCGGGCCATCCGAGTGTCGCGAACGGCCACAGCGCCGAGCTGAACCACGTGTCGAGCACGTCGGGATCCTGCTCCCAGCCCTCGCCCTGCGGCGGCTCGATGCCGACGTACGTCTCGTGGCTCGGGTGCGAGCGATACCAGACGGGGATCTGGTGGCCCCACCACAGCTGGCGCGAGATGCACCAGGGGCGGATCTCCGCCAGCCAGTCGAGGTAGCGCTTGGACTGCGACGGGGGATGAACGCGCACGCGGCCCGATGCAACGGCATCGATCGCGGGCTGCGCCAGCTCGTCCATGCGCATGAACCACTGAAGCGAGATGAGCGGCTCGACGCGCGCCCCCGAGCGATGGCTGTAGGGAACCGTGTGGACGTACTCCTGCGTGCCGCGGATCGCTCCCTGCGCCTCGAGGTCGGCGACGACGCGCTCGCGCGCCTCGTCGACGGTCAGGCCCGCGTAGCGCATTCCCGCGGCCGCGGTCATCAGACCGTCCTCGCCGATGACCCCGATCTCCTCGAGGCCGTGACGGCGCCCGATCTCGAAGTCGTTCGGGTCGTGGCCCGGGGTGATCTTGAGCGCCCCGGTTCCGAACTCGGTCTTCACGTACGCGTCGCTGATGATCGGCAGGCGGCGGCCCACGAGCGGCAGGATCGCCTCCTGGCCGACGAGCTGGGCGTAGCGCTCGTCGTCGGGATGGACGGCGACCGCGGTGTCGGCGAGCATCGTCTCGGGGCGCACGGTCGCGACCACGAGCTCGCCCGCACCCGATACGAGCGGATAGGCGATCTCATACAGCGTGTCGACGACGCCCTCACGTTCCTCGACCTCGAGGTCTGAGATCGCAGAGCGCAGGCCCGGATCCCAGTTGACCATGTAGTTGTCGCGGTAGATCAGCCCCTGCTCGTAGAGCTCGACGAAGACCTTCAGCACGGCCTGCACGTAGCGCTCATCCATCGTGAAGCGCTCGTCGGAGTAGTCGAGCGTCGCCCCGAGGCGCAGGTACTGATCGATGATCTGGCCGCCGTAGAGGTCGCGCCACTCCCAGACCTGCGCGACGAACGCGTCTCGGCCGATCTCCTCGCGCGAGGTCCCCCGGCCGATGAGCTGCTTCTCGACCTGTCGTTGGGTGGCGATCCCGGCGTGGTCGGTACCGAGAATCCACTTCGTCCGCTTGCCGCGCATGCGGTTCAGGCGCACGAGTGCGTCCTGGATCGAGCCGTTGAGCGCGTGACCCATGTGCAGCGCGCCGGTGACGTTCGGCGGCGGGACCGCGATCGAGAAGTTCTCCTCCGCCGTGCCCTCCGGCGTGGCGTGCACGAGGCCGGACTCGAGCCACCGGCGCAGAACCCGGGGCTCCACCTCGGAAGGCTGAAAACGCGTGCGCTGCTGAAGGTCGGACATCGACTTGCCAGTGTATGGAGCGAGGGCGCCCAGCCCGCGCTCGGGCAAGGCGCGCTACACGCGCCGGCGAGACTGCGCCGCGCGCCGCCCGATCGGCACCACGCTCCTGGCGATCGCGCGCGGCTCGAGCTTGGCGACGAGCCGCCGGACGTCCGCGCGCTCGCTTGCGGAGAGCCTCATCGGGCGGCCCTGCGACTTGCGGATGAGCTCCGTCAGCCGGGCCCGTTCCCTGGGCTCCAGGCGCTGCCAGTGCCTGCGAAGGGTGAGGGCCAGCTCGAACACCATGACCCAGGGCATGGCGCGGACGCGTGAAATCGGCGGCATCGCGTCCATCGTAGCGGCGAGCCACGATCGACGATCTGGTCGCGATGAAGCGCGCGGCTGGCCGTGCGAAGGACATCGCCGAGACTCGAGGCGATCGCGCGGATCGGCGGCGGCAGAAGTACGTAAGCCGGCTACGCGGACTCGGCGCGGCGCGACTGCTGCTCGTCGGGCGCCGCCTCGGTGACGAGGGTCGGCGACAGGCCCTTTTCGATCGTCTCCTTGGTCACGACGCACTTCTTGACGTCGCGTCGCGAGGGCAGTTCGAACTGCACTTCGAGCAGGGTCTCCTCGATGATCGAGCGCAGCCCGCGCGCGCCGGTCTCGCGCGCGAGTGCCTTGTCTGCGACGGAGACGAGCGCGTCGTCGGAGAAGACGAGCTCGATGCCGTCGAAGGAGAAGAAGCGCTGGAACTGCTTGACGAGCGCGTTGCGCGGCTCGGTGAGGATCGTGATCAGGTCGTCGCGCGTGAGCTGATGGACGGCGCTGACGACCGGCAGGCGACCGATGAACTCGGGGATGAGCCCGTAGTTGACGAGATCCTCCGGCAGCGTCTGCTCGAAGACCTCGCCCTGGTCCTTTGTGGACTTCGATTGCAGCTTTGCGCCGAAGCCGATGCCGTTGGAGCCGATGCGCCGCTCGATGACCTTGTCGAGGTTCGCGAACGCGCCGCCGCAGATGAACAGGACGTTCGTCGTGTCGATCGACAGGAACTCCTGGTGAGGGTGCTTGCGCCCGCCCTGCGGCGGCACCGACGCCGTCGTGCCCTCGAGGATCTTCAGCAGCGCCTGCTGGACGCCCTCGCCCGAGACGTCGCGCGTGATCGACGGGTTGTCGGCCTTGCGCGCGATCTTGTCGACCTCGTCGATGTAGATGATCCCGGTCTCCGCCTTCTTGACGTCGTAGTCGGCGGCCTGGATGAGCTTGAGCAGGATGTTCTCGACGTCCTCGCCGACGTAGCCGGCCTCGGTCAGCGCCGTCGCATCGGCGATCGCGAACGGGACGTTCAGGATCCGCGCGAGCGTCTGCGCAAGCAGCGTCTTGCCACAGCCGGTGGGGCCGAGCAGCAGGATGTTGGACTTCTGCAGCTCGATGTCCGAGTCGTCGGCCTGCATCATCTGCACGCGCTTGTAGTGGTTGTAGACCGCTACCGAGAGCGTGCGCTTGGACTCGTCCTGGCCGACGACGTACTCGTCGAGCACGTCGTAGATCTCGCGCGGCTTGGGCAGGCTCTCGATGTCGAACGACGGCGGAGCGGTCAGCTCCTCGTCGATGATCTCGTTACAGAGATCGATGCACTCGTCGCAGATGTAGACGCCGGGGCCGGCGATCAGCTTCTTGACCTGGCGCTGGGACTTGCCGCAGAAGGAGCAGAGGAGCTGTT
>JALZJA010000362.1 GCA_030860005.1 Actinomycetota bacterium | reverse complement strand
TCTGGCACGAGCTCTACGACGCGGGTCGGATCGACTATCACCCGGTCTTTCCCGGCAAGCCGGGCTACGCGTCGCGCAAGATCGAGACCGAGGACGACGTGCGCGACGTGATCGAGCTGCTGCGGCTAAACTACGACCGTGGCATCACCCGCCATGGCGTGCCGGAGCCCTCATGAGTCGGCGTGCATGCCGGCCATCCGCTCGGCTCCTGCGCCGCGCCGGATGACGTAGATCGCGACGCCGAAGGCGACGACGAGCACCGCGAGCGGGCCGCAGGCGGCGCCGCGGAGGCTCGGACGCGTTCGGCTCGGTGGTCATCGCCGGTTGATTCGGTGCGACGGGCGCGGCACCTGTCTGGGCGTCCTGCCTCATCGGCTGGTTCGCCGTCGCGGCCACGAGCAGCATTCCACCGTCGACCACGAGCGAGGCCCCTGTCGTGTAGGACGCCTCGGGTGAGGCGAGGTACGCGATCGCGGCGGCGATCTCGCGTGCGTCGCCGGGCCGGCCGGCGGGGATGCCCGGCCGCCGCTGCTCGTGGGGATCGACGTCCTCCTGACCGGTCATCGGCGTCGAGATCTCGCCGGGCGCGATCGAGTTGACGGTGATGGCGTGCTCGGCGAGCTCGAGCGCCATCACCTTCGTCACGGCGCCGAGCCCGTGCTTGGCGGCGCAGTAGGCGACGGCCTGGCGCAGCGGCACGTGCTCGTGCACGGACGTGACGTTGATGATCCGGCCGCCGCGTCCGGCGGCGACCATCCGCCGCGCCGCCTCCTGCGCGATGAAGAACGCGCCGACGAGGTCGGTGTCGATGACCGTGCGCCACTCGTCGAGCGTCACGTCGAGGACCGTGCTCTGGTGCCCGGTCGCGGCGTTGTTGACGAGCACGTCCACGCCGCCGAGCGCGTCCGCCAGCTCGCCCACGACCGCGGCCGCGCCGACCGGGTCGGACGCTTCGAGCCGGCGGACCTCGGCAGCGCGGTCGAGCGCTTGCACCCTGCGCGCCGTCTCCGCAGCGCCTTCCTCGTCGCTGTGCCACGTGATGGCTATGTCCAGCCCGCGCTCGGCGAGCGCGACGGCGGTCGCCCTCCCGATGCCCGAGTCAGAGCCGGTGACGATCGCGGTGGCAAAGCGCATGGTGGTCCCGGTTACCCGGCGGCTTGCGAGCCCAGCCGCCCCGCTTCCTCGGTCGCCGCGCGCAGCCGCCGCGCGTGCTCGGCCGTCAGCGCGCCCGGCTGCATCCGCCAGCGCCAGCTGCCGGTCGCCCGGCCGGGGATGTTCATGCGCGCCTCGCTTCCCAACCCCAGCACGTCCTGGGTCTGGATCATCGCCAGCCGCGCGGGCGAGGTGAAAGCCAGCCGGATCAGCGACCACCACGGCTCGCGCTCGGCGACGCCGGCCGCGTCGAACTGCGCGCTCGCGGCCGCGCGCATCCGATCGGGCACCGAGTCCCACCATCCGCGCGCCGTGTCGTTGTCGTGGGTGCCCGTGTAGACGACGCTGTCGGCGCGGTGGTTCTCGAGCCGGTGCGGGCCGTGCGGGTCGTCGGGATCGAAGCCGAACTGGATGACGACCATCCCCGGGAAGCCGAGGTCGCGGCGCAGCTTCGTTACCGGCGGCGTGATGACGCCGAGGTCCTCGGCGATCACGGGCAGGGGCCCGAGCTCGGCGACAGCGGCATCGAACACCGCGCGCCCGGGCCCGCGCCGCCAGCGCCCCCCGCGCGCGTCGGGCGCGCCCTCGGGCACGGCCCAGTAGGCGACGAAGCCGCGGAAGTGGTCGACGCGCGTGACGTCGAACAGCGCGAACGTGCGGCGCAGACGCTCGGTCCACCAGCGGTAGCGGCGGCGCTGCAGCGCGGGCCAGTCGTACAACGGGTTGCCCCACAGCTGGCCGAGATCGCTGAACGCGTCCGGCGGCACGCCCGCGATCTCGCCGGCGCGAAAGAGCTGCGGGTGCGCGCGGTGGTCGGCGCTGCCCGGCGCGACGTAGATCGGCATGTCGCCGATGAGCCGCACGCCGCGCTGGGCGGCGTACGAGCGCAGCGCGCCCCACTCGCGCGCAAAGCGCACCTGGTCGGCGACCGCGCGGCGCCCGCCGGCGAGCCGCTCCCAGTCGCCTATCCAGAACGCTTCGCGCGCGCGAAACTCGTCGATCTCGTCGGCGCAGACCGGCGCCGCGGGATCGGCGAGCAGGCCGCGCCAGGCCGCGAACGCCGAGCGCGACTTGTACGGCGAGCCCGCGCGGTCAGGGGGTCCGAGCGGCAGCATCTGCCACCATGACTGGCCGGCTTTCGCAAGCCAGTCGACGAAGCGGTACGCGTCGTCGCCGAGCCTCCCGGACGACAGGCTCGTCGGGTGCAGCTGCACGCCTGCAGACCTCGGTGGGACCGGAGCTTTCACGTTATGAAGTTCCGCGAACGGAGAAAGTGGTGGAGATGCCCGCGCCCGAGCACGAGCAACCCCCGCCACGCATCCAGATCGGGGCTCCCGCTCCGATGATCGACTGCGGACGCTATGCGGCGAAGCGTACGGTGGGCGACGAGCTCACCGTCGGCGCGGACATCTTCCGTGACGGTCACGACGTCCTGCGCGCGGTCGTGCGCTACTGCGCACCCGGCGCGCACAGGTGGCGCGAGGCGGAGATGCACCGCATCGACGCCCACCTCGACGGAGACCGCTGGGAGGGCTCCTTCGAGGTCGATCGGACCGGCCGCTGGTTGTGGACGATCGAGGCCTGGACCGACGCGTTCGCCACCTGGCGCGGCGAGTTCGAACGCAAGATCGGGGCCGGCCAGCGCGACCTGTCGGGGGAGCTGTCGGAGGGCGTCGTCTTGCTCGAACAGGCGGCGCAGCGGGCGAAGAAGGGCCCCGACCACACGCTCATCGCGCGGGCCATGAAGGTGCTGACCGACCCCGCAAAGCCCGATGCGGTCAAGTGCGAGGCGGCGCTCGACACGCGCCTGCTCGAGGCCGTCGAACGCCATCCCGACCGCAGCGACACCACGACGCTCGAGCAGCGACTGGTGGTCGACGTCGACCGCGAGCGCGCGCGCTTCGGCACCTGGTACGAGCTCTTCCCGCGCTCGTGGGGCGGACTGAACGGCGTCGCCACGCAGGTGCCCGAGCTCGCGGAGCTCGGCTTCGATGTGCTCTACCTGCCGCCCGTGCACCCGATCGGCCACACGAACCGCAAGGGCACCAACAACGCGCTCGTCGCCGCCACGGGCGATCCGGGCTCACCGTGGGCGATCGGCGACGAGAGCGGCGGGCACA
>JALZJA010000154.1 GCA_030860005.1 Actinomycetota bacterium | reverse complement strand
CTCGTCGGAGATGAGGACCCAGTCGGCGCCCTCGAAGTCCTCGAGGTTGAAGATCTCCGTGTCGACGTCCGGCGAGTCGTCCACGACGATGATCACCTCGGTCTGCGGGTTGAAGTACGTGCCCGGGCGGACGGCGATGTCGTCGAGGTCGAACTGGCGAGGGTTGGCCATCGGCGCAATCTCTATCAGGTCGGCTCGCGCAGTTGCCGGTCGACCTCGGCCTCGACATCGAGCGGCGGCTCGCCCTTGCGTTCGCGGTGCCGGTTGCGGGCCAGCACGCGCTGGCGGACCTCGTCGCGCAGCCCGGCGTCGACGGCCTGACCGGTGAGCGCGGCGAGCTCGGCCTCGATATCGAGCGGCGCCTCGCCGCGACGCGCGCGACGTGCGTTGCGAGCCTCGAACATCTGCCGGATCTCCTCGTCGCGCTCGTCGGCGACGGCGGGTGCCGCGGTGCCGCGACCGGCCGCGTCGTCGGCGTCGTCTGCGGACATGCCGCCACTGCCGATCTGCCGGTAGGCCTTGCCGCTCCCGGCCAAGGCGAAGATCGCGATCACGCCGCACACAACGGTGACGGCGACGGCGACGATCACCAGCGCTCCCTCCACGACAGGGGATGATCCCATCGCCGCCGCCGCGCGCTGGACGAGCGCTCTCGTATCTCGAAGCCACGTTCGGTACGCTGCGCGGTACTACATTGACTGACGAGTCAATCGGACGCCTCCACACCGCCCTCGACACCCGCTTCAGGAGCCCGCAATGGTCGATTTCACCCTCACCGACGAGCAGAAGAGCCTTCGCGAGTTGGCCCACGACTTCGCAGCGAAGGAGATACGTCCAGTCGCCGCTGGGCTCGACCGTGACGGCACGTTCCCCCAGGCGATCATCGACAAGGCCCACGAGGTCGGGCTGATGAACACGCACATCGCCGACGAGTACGGCGGACCGGGGCTGAACTACTTCGAGGGCTGCCTCATCGAGGAGGAGCTGTCGTGGGGATGCTCGGGCGTGCAGACGACGCTCGGCGCAAACGGCCTCGCTTCCGCGCCCGTCATGCTCGGCGGCAGCGAGGAGGTCAAGCGCGAGTTCGCCGAGGAGCTCATCACGTCGCCGAAGCTCGCCTCGTTCTGCCTGACCGAGCCCGACGCCGGTTCGGACGTCTCGGGCATGCGCACGCGCGCTGTTCGCAAGGGCGACACCTACGTCCTCAACGGCTCGAAGTGCTTCATCACGAACGGCTCGTACGCCGACTGGTTCGTCGTCTACGCCAAGACCGACCCGGAGGCCGGGCACCGCGGCATCTCCGCCTTCCTCGTGCGCCGCGACGACACCGTCTTCGTCGACAAGAAGGAAGACAAGATGGGCCAGCGGGCATCGGACACCGCGACGATCACGTTCAACGACACCGAGGTCGGCGCGCGCTACCTCCTCGGCGAGGAGAACAGGGGCTTCAAGCTCGCGATGATGGTCCTCGACCGCACGCGCCCCGGCGTCGCCGCGATGGCCACCGGCATCGCGCGCGCGGCGTTCGAGCACGCGACCGTGTACTCCAAGGAGCGCGTCCAGTTCGGCGTGCCGATCGCGATGCACCAGGCGATCCAGTTCATGATCGCCGACATGTCGACGAAGGTTCATCTCTCGCGTCTGGCCACCTGGAACAGCGCCGTCCTGCTCGACCAGGGCCGCCGCAACACGCTCGAGTCCTCGCACGCCAAGCGCTTCGCGGCCGATTCGGCGATGGAGGTCGCCACGGACGCCGTGCAGATCTACGGCGGCTACGGCTTCATCAAGGACTACCCGGTCGAGAAGCTCATGCGCGACGCGAAGATCATGCAGCTCTACGAGGGCACCTCGCAGATCCAGCGACTTGTCATCGCGCGCGAGACGCTGCTGCCGCGGCGCATCGAGGAGCCGGCGACGGCAACGGCCTGACGCGCAGGAACCGAGCGGTCGCGACTCGTTAGGACCGACACACCGTGACGATGCGCCCGCCCCGCTGGGCATACTGGACCGATGCCGACCCGCCCGTCCTCGACGGAGGCGGCCGTCGCCGAGACGGTCTCGAGCAGCCACGCCCGCGCGGCTGCCGGTGCGCGGTCCCTGAGCGGGCCGGGGTCGGGCGATCCACTCCTCGCCGGCCTGCGCAAGGCCGGGCTGCTGCGGCTGCTCGTCCTGCACCTGCTGCGGGCCGGGCCGTCCTACGGCAACCAGCTCATGGAGCGCGTCGGCGAGCTGACCGGCGGGCTCATCGCCGTCAACCCGAACACGATGTATCCGCTGCTGCGCGCGCTCGAAGCCGACGGCCTCGTCGCCGGGGAATGGGAGCACCCCGAGCGCCGCTCGCGGCGCTTCTACCGGCTGACGCAACCCGGGGCCGCGGAATGCGACCGGCTCACCTCCGAGCTCGGCCCGAGGCTCGACAAGCTCGCCGCGGCCGTCGACCTGATCCGGTGCGAGCTGCTGGGCTGACCGCGATGGGCTCCGACTCCGCGCGGTTCGCGATCGAGCTCGCCGCCGAGCGGGAGCTTCATTCATAGACTCATGCGGCTCCGGCCGCGCACCCAACAGCGAAGGAGTTCCTACAGCGTGTTCGTGTTCAAGGCCGCCGTCGTCGGCGCAGGGACTATGGGAGGCGAGATCGCCCAGGTCATCGCCTCCGCCGGAACGCCGGTGATCCTCAAGGACGTCAAGCAGGAGTTCGTCGACCTCGGTCTGAAGAAGGCCGAGGAGGTCACGCGCGCGCAGCTCGGCGCGCTCGTCGACAAGGAGAAGATCACCCAGGAGCAGGCCGACGCGCAAGCCGAAGACATCCTCGGCCGCATCACCGGGACGATCGAGTACGGGGGCTTCGGCGACATCGACTTCGTCATCGAAGCCGTCCCCGAGCGGATGGAGGTCAAGCAGGCGGTCCTGGCGCAGCTCGATGCGCTCACCCCGGGCCACGCGATCCTCGCGTCCAACACGTCGGCGCTCTCGATCTCCGAGATGGCCGATGCGACGAGCCGCCCCGAGAAGGTCGTCGGCTTTCACTTCTTCTATCCCGCGTCGATGATGCGGCTCGTCGAGATCGTCGAGGGCGCCGACACGACGACCGAGACGATGCAGGTCGCGACGACGTTCGCGCAGTCGATCCGCAAGATGCCGATCGCATGCGGCGAGGAGCCCGGCTTCGTCGTCAACCGCATCCTGAACTCCGCGATCTCGGAGATCTGGCGCGAGCAGGAAGAACGCGGGCTCTCGATCAAGGCGATCGACGATGCGGTCGCCGCGGCGGGGGTCGCGCCGATGGGGCCGTTCTTCCTCACCGACCTGCTCGGGCTCGACACGGTCGTGCACGTCGCCAAGCACCTGCACGACGCCTATGGCGACTCCTTCTACGTCCACGAGGGCATGCAGGCGCTCGTCGACGCGGGCGAGCTCGGCGCCAAGACCGGCAAGGGCTTTTATGACAACGGCGACCCGCGCACCGACGGTGAGACGCAGTTCGACGCCGGCGAGCTGACGCAGCGCTTCGTGCTCAAGGCGTTCGTCGAGGCCTGCCTGCTCGTCGAGGAGGGCATGGCGACGACGCGCGACGTCGATCTCGGGATGATGGCCGGCGCCGGGCTGATCCCGCCGCCGCTCGCGCGCGCCGACCAGACGGGCCTGGACGAGGTGCTCGCGCAGCTCGAGAGTGCCGAGCTGAACTGGGGCGAGCGCTTCGCGGCTCCGCTCATCCTGCGGCGGCTCGTCGCGCAGGGCCGCCTGGGCGCCAAGAGCGGGCAGGGCTTCTTCCCCTACGCGCGGCCCGACGACGGGTTCGAGCAGGGCGAGAAGGTCAAGCTCGAGACGCGCGGCGAGACGGCGATCGCGTGGCTTGACAACCCGCCCGCGAACTCGCTGTCGCCGCAGGTCATCGACGAGCTCGGACGGATCTGCGAGCACGTCCAGGGCGACGACTCGATCCACGCGCTCGTCATCGCGTCGGCGAACCCGATGCTCTTCTGCGCGGGCGCGGACATCAAGGCGTTCACGAAGATGGACGCGGCGGGCGGCGGTGAGCTGCTCACGCGCTGGCACCGGATGATCCGCGACATGGACAGCTCGTCGACGGTGACGATCGCCGCCGTCAACGCGGTCGCCTTCGGCGGCGGATGCGAGCTTGCGATGGGCTGCGACGTGCGCATCGCGGCGCAGTCGGCGAGCTTCGCCCAGCCCGAGATCAGCCTCGGGATCATCCCCGGCTTCGGCGGCACGCAGCGCCTGCCGCGGCTCGTCGGCCCCGCCAAGGCGCTCGAGATGAACCTCACCGGGGACCCGATCTCGGCCGAGGAGGCCTACGAGGTCGGGCTCGCCAACCGCGTCGTGCCCGACCACGAGCTGCTCGACGTGGCGCTCGCCTGGGCGCGCAAGCTCGGCGGCCAGGCGCCGCTGGCGGTGCAGGGCATCAAGCGCGCGAGCACGCCCGCCGGCCTGGATGGCGGCATCGCATGCGAGCAGGAGGAGTTCGCGCGGGTCTTCGCGAGCGCGGACGCGAAGGAGGGCATCGGCGCCTTCCTCGGCAAGCGCCAGGCGCAGTGGAAGGGCGAGTAGGAGCCGATGCCGCGGCCCTGGCGGAGCTCGTGCGCTCCGCCGGGTCGGTCGTCGCCCTGACCGGCGCAGGGATCTCGGTACCGTCCGGGATCCCCGACTTCCGCACGCCCGGCAAGGGCATCTGGGAGAACGTCAACCCGATGGAGGTCGCCCACATCGACGCGTGGCGGGCCAACCCGCAGCGCTTCTGGAGCTTCTACGGTGACCGCTTCCAGACGCTGGGTGACAAGCAGCCCAACGGCGCGCACCAGGGACTCGCCGAGCTCGAGCGCCGCGGCCTGCTCAAGGCGGTCATCACGCAGAACATCGACATGCTGCATCGCAAGGCGGGGACGAGCACGCTCGTCGAGGTCCACGGCTCGATCGCATCGAGCTCGTGCCTGGACTGCGGCGCGAGCTTCGAGCTCGACGACGCGATCGAGCGGATGCGCCGCGCCGGCGACGGCGTCCCCACATGCGACTGCGGACGGCCGCTGAAGCCCGACGTCGTGCTGTTCGGCGAGTTCCTCCCGCCGGAGGCGCTCGGTGCCGCGATGCGCTACGCGACCGATGCCGACCTGCTGCTGTGCATCGGCTCGTCGCTCGAGGTCTTCCCGGTCGCCCAGCTCCCCGCCGTCACGCGCGCGAACGGGGGCACGGTCGCGCTCGTCACGCAGGGACCGACGCCGTGGGACTCGCGGGCGGCCGTGAAGCTCTCAGGCGACGTCGAGGCGGAGATGCGGGCGCTCGTCGCTGCCGTGTAGGCGACTCATTCCCCGAGCACCTTGATCACGAGCCGCTTCGAGCGTCCGCCGTCGAACTCGCAGTAGAAGACCGCCTGCCATGGGCCGAGATCGAGCTCGCCGTCGGTGATCGGCAGCACGACCTGGTGATGGACGAGCGGGTTCTTGAGGTGCGCGTCGCCATTGTCCTCGCCGCCGCGGTGGTGGCGGTAGTCGCCGGGATCGGGAGCCAGCTGGCTTGCGACGTCGTTGGACGGCTCCCGCCACGAAGGCGGCGCAAGCTTGTCATCCGGCGCCCGAGTGAGAGCGCGTCCTCGAGGATGCCCGGCTCGTCATCGTTGACCCAGACGCCGGCGGTGATGTGCATCGCGCTGACGAGCACGAGTCCCTCCTGGACGCCCGATTGCTCGATGGCTGCCTCGACGTCATCGGTGATGCGGACGAACTCGCGGCGCTCATTGGTGTTGAAGGTGCGATAGACCGTGTGGGAGTTCATGGCTCGTCATGGTGGCGCACAACGGTCGCGGGAAGGATCGTGAGCGTCAGTGAAAGCCGCTGGCGGTCCGCGCCCGCAGCGCCGCCTCGAGACGGGCCAGCACGCTTCGCAGCGTCTCGATGTGCTCGGTGTCCAGGCCGCCCCTCAGCGCGGCGCTCGCGGCGGCCCCGACCTCGTCGCGGCGTCCTCGCAGCTCTTCCAGGCGCCTTGGCAGCGACGGGCGCTCGCGCCACGGCTCGAGCTCCGCGATCGCCGCCTCGAAGGCGACGCGCAGCTGCAGCGCGGCCTCGCGGTAGCGGCCCGCGTCGAGGTCGCTGCGCGCGCGCAGC
>JALZJA010000131.1 GCA_030860005.1 Actinomycetota bacterium | reverse complement strand
CCACTAGCGCGCGCTACGCCGGCTCGCAGAGCGCGTGGACATTGGCGCCCGCTTCCTCGAGTGGCTCGACGCCGTCGAGGTTCGTGACCTTGTAGTCGTGCGCGCGCATCGCCGCGGCGAAGGCGGCGTTCTTGCCGTGCATCTCGCAGATCACGACGGGCCGTGGCGCGCGCAGGAGATCGGGCATCCCGGCGATCACGTCGAGCTCGGCGCCCTCGACGTCGATCTTCACGACGTCGGGCGCCGGCGCCTCGCCGGAGCTGACGAGGTCGTCGAGCGCGACCGTGCGCACGACGTCTCGGCGCTGCTCGAGGTCGTGCTCGCCGACGGTCGCCAGCCGGGTCCAGAGCGAGTCCTCGACGACGATGATCTCTGCCTCGCCCGTGGCCTGCGCGGCCGCGGCCTCGACGACGCGGACGTGGGCGAAGCCGTTGAGGGCCGCGTGGGCTCTGACCGCCGCGGCGCACTCGGCCTGCGGGTCGAGCGCGACGACTGTGCCCCGGCTGCCGACGATCCGCGCGGCGAGCATCGATGTGAAGCCGGTGTTGGCGCCGATGTCGAAGAACGCCCCGCCGTCGGGCAGCGTGCGCCGCAGGGCCTCGGCGACCATCGGCTCGTGGTTGCCGCTGAGCGTGCCGTAGGCCTGCGCGGACCACGGCTCGACGTGCCTGGCGGCGAGCCAGAGCCGCGCGCCCATGCCGCCGCGAACCTGCAGCGCGCCGCGGCGCAGGATCGGCTCGAGCACGCGCAGCCGGCGGCGCTGGTGCAGCTCGAACAGTCGCGGCGGCGGGTTGAGCAAGATCAAGCCGACCCACGCGAGTGTCCGCGCGCGTGCGATCGTGAAGGCCCCGATCTTGCGCGCGGCCGGTGCGGCGCTCGGATTTCGCGCTGGATCGTCTGGCTGGAGCGCGGACAGCTGCGTCATGCGCGCGCTAAGGCGCCGCGGTCCAGCTGATCTTGCCGGTCTTGCAGGTCTCCAGCAGCTTGCCGGTCTTACGGCTCTTCGTGCGCTCGGTGATCGACAGCGTGCCCTTCGCGCCGGTCGAGCCGAGCGTGCCCGCGAAGCGCTCGACGGCCGTGGTCACCGTGTTGCCTTCGCGGAACGTGGACGTGACGTTGTCCTTCACGCGGCCCTTCGAGTCGATCTCGCGCGAGCGGCGCGGCGTGTCCGGGACGTCCGGGATCGTGCGCTTGTCGCACCTCAGCGTGACGTCGTACAGCGCGCGTGTGAGCTTCTTGCCGTTCCTGGAGACGCGCATGACGATGCCGCGCCGTACGTGGTTGCGCCGGTCAGACGTGACGCCGTAGTAGCGCGCCTTCGGCGCCGGGCGCGGTGTGCCGATGTCGGCGCTCGGCCGGCGAACCTTGAAGGCGACCCTGCCCGACTTGCAGCGCTGCGTGTTCATGCCCTTCGCGCGAATCTCCGTCGACGCCCTCGCGATGCCGTTCTGAATGCCCGTGGCGGTCAGCTTGCCCTTGAAGTCGTAGGTCGTCTTCAGGCGCACGCCCTTCGCGGGAGTGCGCCTGCTCGTGCCCGCGATGTGAAAGCTGCCGTTGGCCTTCAGCTTCCCGGTGGCGGGGAACGTGCCGCCGCCGCAGTTGCCACGGACCGTGGCCTCGATCTGGAGCTTGCGGTTCGAGAGCGCGCGCATGCCGATGACGGCGTTGCCAGACCCGAGCGGGTCCTTCGGCGGCGCCAGGACGGCGCCGCCGCCGAAGTTGCCGACCGGAGGCGCTGGCGCCTGGGCGAACGCCGTGGCTCCCAGCGCGAGTGCTGCGACGGCGCCGGCGACGCCCACTCGTGCACGCATGACGTCACCCTACAAGGAGGCCGCCGAACGTTCGCCGGCTCGACCGCGCAGCTCGCTACTCTCACGATGCCCAATAGTCCAGCCTGAGGAGATTCGCCATGGACGACGTCCGCTCCCAGTACGCCGCCCGTAGCGGCGCGCATGCCGCAGCCAGCACCGCAACGCTGCTCGGCCAGGTCATGTTCCTCGTCGCCTTGGCCATCGGCTTCATGGCGCTCGGCACCTACATCGGTCGCGACCTAGCGATCGGCACCGCGCGGATCCTCTCGTTCGCGGGCTTCGGGATGCTGCTCGTGGCTGCGTTCGTGCCGCGCCTTCGCGTGGGCCCAATTGCCATCGCATGGCTGTATGCGACGGCGCTCATGATCGGCCTCGGGCTCGGACCGATCATCGCGTACTTCGCCGAGAATCAGCCATCGACGATCACCCAGGCGGCGGGCGGAACGGCGCTCACCGTCCTGGCGATGGGCTCGCTCGGCTTCGCGCTGAGCAAGGACCTGGCCCCCTGGATGCGGCCGCTGTCGATCGCCGTCTTCGCGTGCGTGATCGTCGGGATCGGCGCGATGTTGTTCACGAGCAGCGTGAGCCCGATCCTCAGCGTCATCATCTACGTCCTCTCAGCGGCGCTCATCACCGTCGATTTCAACTACCTGCGCAAGCACGGGACCGCGGACGACGCCGTCTGGCTCGCGACCGGCATCTTCGTTTCGATCGTGAACATCTTCCTCTCGCTGCTGAACCTCTTCGGCGACTAGGCCGTGAGGATCAGCGGCGCGCCGTCGGTCACGACGATCGTGTGCTCGACGTGAGCTGACAGCGCGCCGTCGGCGGTGCGGATCGTCCAGCCGTCGCCGGTGACGCGAACCGCGCCGCTGCCAGCCGAGACGATCGGTTCGATCGTGATGACAAGACCCTCCGTCAGGCGCTGCGTCAACCGCGGATCGGCGCAGTTGGGGACCTCCGGCCATTCGTGGATTCGCCGTCCGATGCCGTGCCCGGCGAGCTCGCAGCAGACCGCGTGACCGCGAGCGCGCGCGGTGTTCTCGATCACCGCGCCGACCTCGTGGAGCTGCGTGCCCGGGCGCGCGATCCCAAGCGCCCGACTCAAGGAACTTCGTGCGCTTAGCACGAGCCTGCCGGCTGGCGGTCGCGAGTGGCCGATCGACACCGGGATGCAGGCGTCGGCGTAGAAGCCGTCGAGCTCGGCGGTGACGTCGAGCTTCGCGAGGTCGCCGTCGCGCAGCCGGCGCGGACCGGGAATCCCGTGCACGGCCTCGTCGTTGACGCTGATGCAGGTGACGCCCGGAAAGCCGTAGTCCAGCTGCGGGCCCGAACGCGCTCCCGCGCGGCGCAGGATGCGCGCGGCGATCGCATCGAGCTCGGCGGTGCTCACACCCGGGCGCGCGGCACGGCGCATCGCGCGCAGCGCATCGGCGACCACGCGCCCGGCGGCGGAGAGACCGGCGAGCTCTTCGGGCGTCTGCACGGACACGAGATCAATGTACCGGCGATGATCCACCCCGACGGCGCCGCGTACCCGTTACGCCCGCAACGGCGACGTGAACCTCGACGACGAGGTCCACGGCGAGGGGCCGCTACTAGGGCACGTCACTCGGCACGATCGCGCCGACGGCCGCGGGCGCCGAGTGCGGTCGTGTCGCGTATGGGTCTATATCCGACCCTTATCCGACACGATCGTCTACCACCGCTCGCCGCGCGCCCGCGCGCGCACGTAGCGCGAGAGCACCTCGACCCAGTCGGCGATCCCGGCGAGGAGGTGCCCGATGGGACCCGTCGCGATCCATGCCGTGGCGGCTTCGCGGGGCGATCTGGAGCGGACCATGGCGTGACGATATGGTGTTCCGCTCCATGCCCACGGCAATCAAGACCACCATCACAGAACTGCCCGAGTCACGCGTGCGCGTGCGAGCCGAGATCGCTGCCGAAGAGGTTCAGCGGTCGCTCGAGAACACCGCCCGCAACCTCGGGCGCGAGATGAAGATGCCCGGCTTCCGCCCGGGCAAGATCCCGCCACCGGTGATCATCCAGCGCCTCGGCCGCGACGCGGTCCTCGACGAGGTCATCCGCGCGAAGCTCACCGACTGGTACGTCAATGCGGTCGACGAGTCCGGCATCGCGCCCGTCGGAGACCCGCGGGTCGACATGGGCGAGCTGCCGCCGGAAGGTCAGCCGCTGGCCTTCTCCTTCGAGGTCGGCGTGCGCCCCGTGGCGACGGTCGGCGACTACCGCGGGCTAGAGGTCGGCCGGCGCGAGCCCGCGGTCGATCCCGAAGCGGTCGATGCCGAGATCGAGGAGCTGCGCGAACGGCTGGCTCACCTGCACGTCGTCGACCGGCCCGCGCAGAACGGCGACTTTCTCATCATCGACTTCACGGGAATGGTCGACGACGAGGTGTTCGAGGGCGGCGAGGGCCGCGACCAGCTCATCGAGCTCGGTGCGGGGCACCTCATCCCCGGCTTCGAGGAGGGGCTCATCGGCGCGGTGGCCGGCGACGAACGCACCGTCGAGGCCGTGTTCCCCGACGACTACGGCGCGAAGCACGTGGCCGGCAAGCCGGCCCGGTTTGAGATCACGGTGAAGGACGTCAAGCACAAGCACCTGCCCGACATCGACGACGACTTCGCGTCGGATGCGACCGGTCACGACACGCTCGACGAGCTGATGGCGGAGATCAACGAGCGGATGCTCAAGCACGACGCCGAGCGCGTTGAGGTCGAGTACCGCGCGGCCGCGCTGGACGCCGCGGTCTCGCAGGCCACGGTCGAGGTCCCCGACACGCTCGTCGAGGCGCGCGCGCGGGAGCTGCTTGACCGCATGCTCCACCACCTCGGCCACCAGGGCATCAACAAAGAGGCGTACCTGACGATCGCCGGCAAGACCGAGGACGAGATGGTCGACGACAACAAGCCCGAGGCCGAGCAGCAGCTGCGCCGCGAGGCGGTGCTCGCGGCGATCATCGAGGCCGAGAAGATCGAGCCGTCCGAGCAGGAGTTGCTGGACGCGCTCGAGGGAGCCGCCGAGCGCGAGCAGATGTCGCGCCAGAAGCTGCTCGACCGCCTGCGCCACGCCAACCGCGTCGACGAGCTCGCGCGCGAGGTCGCCGCGCAGAGCGCGATCGACCTCGTCGTTAGAGAGGCCAAGCCGATCTCGATGGAGGAGGCCGAGAAGCGTCAGGCCAAGGCCGAGGCAGCCGAGAAGCTGTGGACGCCCGAGCAGGGCGTCGAGAAGGCCACGTCCAAGCCGAAGTCGAAGGCCGAATCCAAGGGCAAGGGCAAGGCGAAGGCCGCCGAGAAGAAGCTCTGGACGCCGGACTGAAGCGCCTGATGCCGGCCGCAGGCCGGCTCAGTCAGGCCCGCCGCTCGCCAGAAGGCGGTTGCTAGGCTGCCCCGGCAGGACTTCGAGTCACGACGCGTAACTGAAGCGAGGACCATGAGCCCACTTGTCCCCATGGTGGTCGAGCAGACGTCGCGAGGCGAGCGCGCCTTCGACATCTACAGCCGGCTGCTCAACGAACGGATCGTCTTTTTGGGGACGCCCGTCGACGACCAGATCGCCAACCTCGTCGTGGCTCAGCTGCTGCATCTGGAATCCGAGGATCCGGAGAAGGACATCTCGCTGTACATCAACTCCCCCGGTGGCTCGGTGTACTCCGGTCTGGCGATCTACGACACGATGCAGTTCATCAAGCCCGACGTGTCGACGATCTGCGTCGGGATCGCGATGTCGATGGGGGCGCTGCTGCTCGCAGGCGGTGCGGAGGGCAAGCGGATGGCACTGCCGAACG
>JALZJA010000120.1 GCA_030860005.1 Actinomycetota bacterium | reverse complement strand
CGCATGACGGACAGTTGAGCGCTGCTTCCAAGACGGGCTCCCTCCCGAACAGTAAGGCAGTAGCACAGCAGGGAGCTCGTAGGCCGTCAAGCTGGCTCCGCATGGCCGAGCACGGTTTCCCAGGCCACTGGACGGTCCTCACCGCCCACCCGGATCTTGCACCGCAATTTCTCCCACAGCCTGCGCCGGCTGCTGGACGGCATCGTGCAGAACCGTCGCGCCCGGACCGCGCGCCGACCGGCCGTGACGGTGGGGGGCACGATCGCTTTCCTGCGGCTCACCGCGCAGCGCTCGGGTCAGGTCCTGCCCATGCCGACCAGTTTTCGCCCCGTCGTGCCAACAGATTGGCGCATCCACTTCTGGGTCGTGTCGCAATAGCAGTGCACGAGACGACGGGTGAGCGCGAGGTCCTCGGAGGCAAAGACGATCGTGTCAAAGTCGCTGTGGCCGAGCACCAACAGTCCCGGGAGCCAGCGCTCGCCAGATCTCGCTGATCAACGCGTCTGGATCGGCGAGGCACTCGAGCACGTTCTGGCAGACGACGCGGTCGAACGTTCCGGCCTCGAAGGGCAGCGGCTCGGCGAGGTCGGCACCGGTCAAGGTCAAACGGGGATCGCCGGCCAGAGGGGCGGGTGGCGGGGACGGGCGATGATCGACACCGACGAGCGAGCCGCTGGGTCCGAGAAGCGCCTTGATCTCGAGCAGCGTGTCGCCGCGGCCGCAGCCCAGGTCCGCGACGTGGCTGGTGGGCTGCACGTCGAGCAGGTTCGCGAGCTCACGGTGGCGCTCGGGGGCGAACATCGTCGCTGCAGCATGACCGGCAGCGGGGCCTGCCCCGCGGAGTGACCGACGATTGGTCGATAACCCGCCCTGAGACCGGGGAATCGACCAATCGTCCAGCCCTCGGCTACTCGGAGACCTTTACCCCTGGACCCGTGGTCCCTCCGTCGCTCCACCGGGCAGGCGGTCTGTGATCATCGGCACCGATGACGACGACCTCGTCGGGCACCGCAGAGCGGGCAAGCTTCCCAGACCAGAACCTTCCGGTCCCGCTGACGTCCCTTGTCGGGCGGACCCGCGAGCTCGAACGAATCGGCCAGACGCTGCGCAGGACCCGTCTGGTCACACTGACCGGCCCCGGCGGAGTAGGCAAGACCCGCCTCGCCTTGGATCTCGCCCACCGTCAGGTGGGGCGGCGGGCCGACGGCGTCTGGCTCGTGGATCTCGCCTCAGGACCACAGACGCCAGACGTCGCCGCCGAGACGGCCCGCATACTGCAGGTGAACACCCCCCGCGGGACCACGCCGACGGACGCGTTGCGCAGGTACCTGACCCAGCGCGACGTGCTGTTGGTCCTCGACAACTGCGAGCACGTGGTAGACGAATGCGCGGAGCTCGCCGCCGCCCTGCTCACCTCGTGCGGCGACGTTCGCATCATGGCCACCAGCCGCGAGTCGCTCGCCGTCAGCGGAGAGACGGTCTGGAGATTGGACCCACTGGGGCCCGAGGACGCATATCGGCTGTTCGTCGAGCGGGCCAGGCAACGCCACCCGGAGTTCATGCCCAGCGAGGAGACCGACGCGACGATCCTGCAGTTGTGCGCGCGACTCGATCGCCTGCCGCTCGCGATCGAGCTTGCTGCCGGCCGGCTGACGGCAATGTCGCCGGAGGAGCTCCTCGCGGGCCTGGAGAGCCACTTGGACGTGCTTGGCAGAGGCGGACGCCTGTCGCCGCCACACCACCGGACGGTGCGGGCCGTCGTGGAATGGAGCCACCAGCTCCTCGATCCCGGCGAGCAGCAGGCCTTCCGGAGCCTGGCCGTCTTCGTCGGTGGGTTCAACGCCGACGCGGCGAGCTCGGTCGCCCCGGGGCTCTCGCTGGATGTGCTCGCGCGGCTCGTCGACAAGTCGCTGGTCGCAGTCATGGAGAGCGCGCGGGGAACCACCAGGTACCGCCTCCTGGAGACCGTGCGCGAATACGCCTACGGCCTGCTTCTCGAGACCGGCGAGCTCGACAACGCCCGCGAACGTCACCTCGGCCACTTCTCGGCGCTCGCCGACGTCTCGCGAGAGGAGTGGCTGTCGACCGGCAAGCAGCGTTTCGTGAACAAGCTGGACGACGACTACGAGAACGTGCGTGCGGCTCTGGAGAGGGCCGCGGCCGTGGATCCGTGCCCGGGGATGAGGCTGCTCGTAGGGACGCGAGACCTCTTCTTCAGGTTCGGCCAGGCCGACGGGCTCCGCCTGGCGCAACTGTTGCTAGAGCGCTGTTCGGCCCACGACCGTCACCGGCTCGAAGGCCTGATCTCAGCCGGCCAGCTCGCGGTTTCGATGGGGGATAACGCGACGGCGCGGAGCGTCCTCGCGGAGGCGCGTGAGCTCAATGCGGAGATCAGGGAGCCGGTGCTCGAGGCGTGGACACGCTTCTTTCAGGGCTTGACCGAAACCTTCGCCGGCGCAGTCGAAGCGGGCCGCGAGCACCTCGAGGCCAGCCGAAAGCTCCACCAGGAGCTGGGCATCCGCATCGGCGAGGGCCGCTCGCTGGCCGTGCTCGGCCTCAGCTTCCTTGTGGCAGATGAGACCGGCCGGGCAAGGGAGCTCATCGAGGCCGCGTTGTCGATCTATGTCGCCGAGGAGGATCGATGGGGGCAGGGAACGAGCCACGCCTTTCTCGGCATGATCGCCGAGTCCACCGCTCCCGGTCTCTCCACTGCCACGGCGCATTACCGGGAGGCCGTCGAGCTACTGCGTCCGTTGCGCGACGCGACAGTGCTGCCGGGCGCCTTGCTCTGTCAGGCCAGCGTGGTTGCGCGCCGGGACGCCGCCACCGCGGTCAAGGTGGCCGCCGCGGCTGCTGCCATCCGAGCTCGCATCGGCGGCGACTTCCCCCAGTTCCACCAGGCGCGCCTGGAGCGCATCCGCGCCGAGGGCGAGGCCGCGCTCGGACCCGACGCCGAGCATGCCTGGGCGGAAGGCGGCCGGCTTGGAGTCGACGCTGCGATCGCGCTTGCGTTCGGTACCAGACAGCCCCGTCGGCCTGCCCCCGGCGGGCTGAGCAGCCGCGAGCTGGACGTCGCGGGCCTGGTGGCCGAGGGCCTCTCGAACAAGGCGATCGCCTCCCGCCTTCACCTCTCCGTGAGAACCGTCGAGAGCCACGTGCGTCACGTGCTGGCCAAGCTCGGGATCGACAACCGAACCCAGCTCGCGACCTGGGCCCGCCAGCGCATTCAGTGGCGAATCCGCAATCACGCTGATGACGGCGGCGATTCGCCGTCCTAGGTTGCGCCTTGGCCGGCCGCGCTAGAGCCGAAAACCCAAGCAAAGGAGCAACCATGGCGATCTGCCTCATCGTCGAGAACCCCGAACAGACCCAGGAGCAGGGCGAGCAGGTTCTTGAGCACGTGCGCAGCACGGGCCCCGTCCCGCCGGAGGGCGCGCGTCTCATGCTGGCCGGCCCGGCGGACCCCGGCTGGCGCGTGATCAGCGTCTGGGACTCAGAGGAGGCCCGCGACCGGTTCTTCACCGAGCGACTCGCGCCCGCCTACGACGAGGTCGGCCTTTCCCTCGACAGCATCAAGCGGACGGTGTTCGAGGTGCACACGCTGGCCGCCGGGGACCTCACGGGGGTCCCACAGGCGACCTGATGGCGCCGGGTCGCTGAGGCCACGCCGTCTGTCTGGAAGCGAAGACGACCGGCGGCGCGCGTATGCGCGC
>JALZJA010000356.1 GCA_030860005.1 Actinomycetota bacterium | reverse complement strand
ACCTCGGGGGCCGGCTGTGTGCCCTGGGCCGCGGCGGGTGTGTCCTCAGCGGCTGGCGGCGCGGGCGCAGCCTCGACCTGTGGCGTCCCGGGATCCGGCGCGGGCTGCGCCTCGTCGGTTGCGCGGTGCGTAGCGGGTGCGGCCTCGGCCGTGATCTTGCCGCTGCGACGAAGTTCCGTGAGCGCCGAGAAGAACGCGCGGCGGTGGCGCTCAGCGGCGGAAGGCCGCCGGCGGCGACGCTGCTTCTTGACCGGCGCCGTCTTTGACGGCAACGGCTTCACGGGCTCGGCGATGCCGAGGATCCGCGGTCCGAAGGCGGGCTTCTCCGCGTCGGGGGTGATCGTCAGCGGCGGACGGTCCGCGCTCGGGGCGGAAGCTTGCGTCGCCTCAGCCTCGGAGGGCGTGGTCTCGGCGGCCGGGGACGGGAGCGCGGGCGCTTCGGCGTGACCGTTCGTCTCAGCGTGTCCGTTGGAAGCGATGGGGGCAGCAGCCGGCGCGGCGTCCTCCTCAACGCCCACTTCCGCCTGCGCGGTTGCGGCCGCCTCGGGAGGCGCTGTCGCCGTCTGGCCGCTGTCTTCGGCCTGCGTCTCGGCTGACGGATCGCCAGTCACCGACACCAGGTTATCGAGGCTGGCAACCTGCGACGTTTTGGTTGCTGGTTCCCGCACGTTGCGAGCGTAGCCAAGCGTGCACGGATTCGCGCTGACGACGCTGCGGCGCTAGCCGACCGGGACGTCCGGGGTGGCCGCAAGCGCCGCCGCCACGACGAGCAGGTGGACGCGCGGAAGGAGCTCGGGAAGGGTCTCCCCGGCGTCAAGCTCGTCCGCGAGATCGAGCAGTTCGACCACCGAGCGGCAGATCGGCGCCTGCGGCACATCGGGCCCGACCTGACAGGCCAGACGGGCGAGCTCGGTGAACTCCGACGGCTCACGGCCTGCCAGCAGCGTCGCGAACGCGCAGACGAGGTAGTAGCCGACGCGGTCGAGCAGCGGGTCGCTGCGCAGCACGCCCGCGCCGGGCGCGGGGCCGACGTCGAGCACGTCCTCGCCGGTGACGAGCCGCTCGAGCTGGGCGCCGGCCACGCTCGCGATCTGCTCGTCGCTCAGGCCCGCCTGGAGCGCGCTGCGAAACACGACGATGATCGTCTGCGCGGGAGTGCCGTACGGGATGTCCGTCGCGTAGAGCACCTGCCCCGGCGGCACGAGCGCGAACAGCGCGCGCAGGTCGGCGGAGCTGTACCACGCGGTGTCGAAGAACACGTTTGGGTGCGCCTCTGCGTGGCTCCAGATCCAGGCGAGGTCGGAGACCCCGGCGTGAGCGAGGATCAAGCGTGCGTGCGGGTACTCGCGCGCAAGCTCGAGCACGTGGGCCCCAAGCGCCGGGATCCCGCGCCCGGCGTGGATGAGGACAGGCATGCGCTCTTCGTCTGCGATGGCGACGATGTCGCGTACGCCCGGGTCGAGCAACACGAAGCGCTCCGCGCGCGGGTGCAGCTTGACGCCGCGGGCGCCCGCCGCGAGGCAGCGCAGCACCTCGGTCACCGGGTCGTCGCGGGGATCGACCCGGCAGAACGCGACGAGCTTGCCCTCGGACTGCGTCGCGACGCGGATCACCTCGTCGTTGGCGGTGCGGTAACCGTCGGGCTCGTGCATCGGGAAGACGACAGCGCGCGAGCCCGTCTTCGCGAGCGCGGCGAACAGCTCGTGCGGGGTGCAGGTGAAGCCGTCGGGGTCGTGGGCCCCGATGTGCGTGTGGGCGTCGAAGATCCTCAGCGCTGGCAGCAGGCCCATGACCTGCTCGTGCCATGGAGTGAGCAGGTCATCCGCGTACACGGGGCGCCAGTCTATGGTCGGGCAAGACGTGCGTTGTTCCAGCCTCACGAGGTCCTAGACTTCCGAGCGTGAGCACGGACTACGTCGGTTTCTGCGCGTGCGGCTGCATCGCCGCCGAGAGTTGCAAGGCATGTGGAACGCCGCTGTGCGAGGAGCACGCGCGCACCTATCCCGAGACCCCGAGCGGCGTTTCTGAGTACGCGGCGATGCAGTTCGCCAGCGCCGTGCGACTCGTCGGCGGGGTCGAATGCGAGTCCTGCCGCGCCGAGAGGGGGCGCGTCGCGCTGCAGGAGGCGCTCAACACGCCGCCCGCGTGGCTGCCCGATCACTGGCTGGACCGGGCAATCGCCCTGCGCACCGACCAGACGCGCAACGAGGAGGAGAAGCGCTCAGACGGCGAGCCGCCGATGCATCTCACGGCCGCGGACGTCGTCGACGAGTTCCTGCGGCGCATCGACAAGGAGCCGCACGAGCGCGCCCAGGTAGCCGAGGGCAGCGTGTTTCGCAAGCCGGAGTTCGTCCAGGGCTGGAAGGTGCCCTGCCTGCGCAACCAATACACGCAGCAGTATCCCGACGGCTCGAGCGCGCGCCACCCGCTACCCGTGATCGTCACACCCGAGGCCGAGCTTCTGGGGCCGCCCGCGGACGCCAACGAGCAGAACCTCATGGCCGCGACGTGGGAGCCCGTGTACGAGTCGGAGATCGATCTGGCGCTGTTCGTCCAAGGTGTGGCGAACATCCTCTTGCTCAGCCGCTTCGATCCCTGAGCACGAGGTTCAGCGCACGGCCGCGACGGCGTACACCGGGGGCAGCCGCGTCGCGACCTCAAACCAGCTCGCGCCGGCATCGCCCGAGCCGAACACGTCGCCCGACGTCGCGCCGAAGTACAGCTCGACCGGCGCATCCGCGGCGGTTTGGCAGAACGCCTGGCGTAGGACCGTCAGGTAGGCCTCCTCCTGGGGCAGGCCGTCGCCGCGGGCAGTCCAGCTTGCGCCCGCGTCCCGCGTCTCGTAGACGCGCACTCGACCTTCGGGCGTGGTTCGGTCCATGTCAGCGTTCAGCGGGATGACGTAGGCGCTGTCGGCGTCCGTCGGGTCGACCATCATCGGAAAGCCGAAGTCCGACGGCAGGCCTGCGCCGATGTCAGTCCACGACTCACCCGCGTCGTCGGAGCGATAGACCCCGCCGTGGAACTGCATGAACAGCCGCTCCGGTCGCAGCGGCGCCCGCTCGAGGTGATGGACGCAGAGTGTGGTCGATTCCTCCTGATCCTCCTCTGGGACATAGCCCGGCACGAGTCCCTTGTTGCCCCGGCGCCACGTCTTGCCGCGGTCCTGCGTATGCCAGACCCCCGCCGCCGAGACGGCCACCGTGAGCCGGTCGGGATCCTCGGGCCACGGCACGATCGAATGCAGGCACAGACCGCCGCCGCCCGCCTGCCAGTCCTCTTGCGTCTTGTGCTCCCAGAGCGCGTCGTTGAGCTCCCATGTGAGGCCGCCGTCGCGGCTTTCGAAGAGCACGCCGGGGTCCCCGCCGGCGTAGATCGTCCCGTCCTCCTCGCCAATGACGAGGACCCAGATGCGCTCGAGCGCCGCGTCGCCGCCCTTGGGCAGCGCGATCCCATCGGCCTCATGCCACTCCCCGGCGGGGTCGTCGGCATACCAGATCTTCGGTCCGTAGAAGGCCGAGGTCACCGCTGCGAGCACGCGGCCGCTGCGCGGGTCGCGCAGCGCGTACTCGACCGGCTCTCCCGCGAAGGCGCGCGCGATGGGCGTGAACTCAGCTCCCGGCTCGCCCTCGAGCACGAACAGGCCCTTCTTGGTTGCGACAAACAGCTCCGTCATGTGGCAATCAACCCCCTGAGATGGCCGGCAGAACGTCGATCCGGTCGTCCGGTCCCACGGCGGTGGACTCCTCGCCGCGCTCACCGTTGACGAACACGTTGACGTGCCGGCGGATGTGTCCCCGCTCGTCGAGGATCCAGCCGCTCATCGCCGGGTACGTGCGCTCGAACTCGCTCAGGAGCTCGGCGACCGTGGCGCCGTCGATGGCGTGTTCCGATTCGCCGCCCGCGAGCTTCTTCAGCGGCTCGCGGACTCGCACG
>JALZJA010000633.1 GCA_030860005.1 Actinomycetota bacterium | reverse complement strand
GGCGAGACCGCCGACACGCTCGCCGCGATGCGCCTCGCCCGCCAGCTCGGAGCCAAGGTCGTCGCCTGCACGAACGTGCGCGGCTCCTCCGTGACGCGCGCCTGCGACGGGGTGCTCTACACGCGGGCGGGGATGGAGGTCTCCGTCGCGGCGACGAAGACGTTCGTCTGTCAGGTGGCGATGATGTACCTGCTCGCGCTGCGCCTAGCCGAGCTGCGCGGCACGATGGACCGCCCGCGGCTGACCGAGCTCGTCGCCGAGGTCAAGCAGCTGCCGACGCGCATCGCGGAGCTGATCGAAGGCCTCGACGCCCCGGTCAAGGCCGCCGCCGAGCGTCACGCCGACTCGGACTTCTACCTGTACCTCGGGCGCCACGTCGGGCGCGCCGTCGCGCTCGAGGGCGCGCTGAAGCTCAAGGAGATCTCCTACATCGCGACCGACGCCTACGCCGGCGGGGAGATGAAGCACGGCCCGATCGCGCTGCTCGACGAGTTCACGCCCGTCGTCTGCGTCGCGACCGACATGCCGATCCTCGACAAGATGATCTCCAACATCCAGGTGGTCCGCGCCCGCGGCGCCCACGTCATCGCCATCGCGACCGAGGGCGACGAGCGGCTCGAGGCCGTGGCCGAGGAGGTCATCTACGTCCCGCGCACCGACTGGATGCTGCAGCCACTGCTCGCCGTCATCCCGCTCCAGCTGTTCGCGTACTACGTCGCGCGCAAGCGCGGGCTGAACGTGGATCAGCCGCGGAACCTGGCGAAGACCGTGACTGTCGAGTAGCGACGCTCGCCGCCGGATGGCGGCGTGGTGGGCCGGTGCGGATCGAAGGGACCGTCTCGGGTCATTCGACGAGTTCCTCGCCGGTCCCCTCCACGGACCTCATCGCGCCCGCTTCGGTCTCCGTGAGCGGTCGTTGCGAACACGGGGTCGCATAGCGCACCTCGCGCGACACGATGCCCCATCAACTTCGACAGGACCCGCGACGCGCCTGCGACCAGTGCGCTTTGCGCCACGCTCGGCCGGTCGGTTCCAGCCGTGCCTGATTGGCTGGTGCTCGTTCTCGGTGCGCGGCTCGGGTGCTGTCAGTCGCCGGCCGCGAACGGGGAGAGGATGAACGAGCTGACTCGCCCGCTGCTGATCCGCGCGCCGAGGACCTCGTGGGTCTTGCCGGGTGCGTACGGGCTGGGGATGCCCAGCAGCTTGTAACGCCCGCGCCCGGTCCGGCGCGCGTTGTACTTCCTGTGCATCGTGCGTCGCGTCGCGCCGATGTAGAGGTCGCGGTTGGTGTGCCAGCCCGTGGCCTTGGAGCCGCCGACCCGGATGACCTGCGCCTTTCCGATGTCGGCCTCACAGGCGGAGCGGCCCGGCGCCCCGAAATTGGCGAAGGTGATTCGCAGGCCGCGGCCGAGCCAGTGGATGTTGCAGCCATTCCCGGCGCCGGACTCAGCGACACTCGACGGCGCGCCGAAGGCGCCGGCAGCAGCGCGCACCGACGGATCGCTGCTGAGCCGGAAGGCGCCGACGCTCAGGATCCTCTTGGACTGGGAGATCTTGATCGTGCGGTCTCCCGCAACCGCCGGCGCGGCGCTTGGCAGCGTGAGCGCTGCTGTCAAGGCGAGCAGCGCTACTGCCGTCGGCGTTGGGTGCATACACGGGAGCGTAGCCATCGATCCTATATCTGCGGCTGGGGCCAGCCCGGGCGCGCGGCGGCGCCGACTATCGGCACGCGGCGCTGCTCGTCCGATCCGCAGCCCCCGTCGTCACCAGGTCAGGTGCCGCCGAGGGACGCACAGACCGCGGCAGATCGAGGGACGCGCCATACATTCGTCCGACGTCGATTGGCGCGGCCGGTGGCCGGGGAAGAACCGGCCATCGTGTTTCAACACTAGGAGGCTGTTTGGCATGGCTGCTGACGCTGGACCCCCGCTTGTTCTCATGGCTGTTGGCCTTGTGCTGTGGCTCGCAGTCACCGCCACGCTGGCTGGAATCTCCATTCAGACCATCGGCGTGATCCTGTTTGTCGTCGGCGCTGTCTGGCTCGTCGTCGAGATGATTCAGGCGCGTTCGCTGGGCCGAGGACGCGTGGTCGACGAGCCGGTAGGCCGCCGTGTTGTCGAAGAGCCAGTGGTCTATCGCGAGCGCAGATTCTAAGACGCGCTCGGCGCTGAGCAGGCGCTTGCACGCGCCTCCTCAGCGCCGCTCAATCGCTGGGGCTCGTCCGGACAATACGTGGCTGCCCACGATGCGAATCGTCGCGTCCGTAGGAAGACTCGTCACGACATGCACGGCGTCAATAGTCAGGGTTCCTGGTGGGTCAGGTGAAGCGACCGCAGCAGGCCCCACGGCGACGCGAACGACGGACGGAGACGATGACATGAGCACCACGCTCGCTCGCAAAGGTCAGCGAATCGCCGGAGCGGTGGCGGCCGTCGCGGGCCTCGCGCTGCTCGCGGCCGCGCCGGCCCAGGCGCAGTCCGGCACATCGGCGGTCTGCACCGCCACCTTCCCCGAGGTCTCGATCAGTCCTCCCTTCAAACCATTCGTGCTCACCCGGGCCTCGGGCACGGTGACTTCCGGCGGTCAGACCGGCCGTGTCATCTGCGTCGGCGAAATCGGCGGCGCTCGGGTCACGGGCGCGGGCACGGGCGGAATCATGTACGCCTATTCCAGCGGCACCTGCGCCGCGCACGTAGGTCTGGGCACCGCCACGTGGACGATCCCCACCGAGGCCGGACCCAAGCAGCTGACCGGAACGCTCTCGGTGCGGCGCATCGCGCTCGGCGTCCTCGCCGAGGTGCGCTTCCCAGACGCGCTCGCCGACCTGGCCGGGGCCGTTGTGCCCGTGGCCGGCGACTGCGTGATCACACCCCTCAGCAAGGTGCACGTGACCGTGGCCGGACCACTCGTCGGACCCTAGCCAGTCGTCCTGCGTCGCGAGAGATCAAACCTGCAACGACCTCAACCTCCAAGGAGCACACATGATCGGCGAGCACCAGCAGGTCGCGCCCGACGCGACGTCCATCGAGGACATCGATGCGATCACTCGGGCGCTCCAGCTCTACATCGACGGGGTGGCACGCGGCGATCACGCCAAGCTCGTCGAGGCGTTCCATCCAGACGCGCGCATGTACGGCGCGATCGGCGCGCGGCGCTTCGACATGCCGATCACCGAGTTCGCCAAGGTCGCCACCGACTCCCCCGCCGACGTCGCCGGCACGTTTCACGCGCGGATCACCTCGGTCGTCCAGACCGGCGATGTCGCGTGTGCCACGGTGGTCGAGGAGGGGTTCTGGGGGACGGTGTCGTTCGTCGACTTCCTCTCGCTGTGCCGCATCGAGGACCGCTGGCGCATCGTCAACAAGACCTTCGCCCATACCGGCGGCGAGCCACCGGCGCCGCAATGAGCGCGCGGGTCGGCGGCACGGTTGCGACGTAGACTGCGACTGAGGTGAACGAGCAGGCGGATGTCGTGATCGTGGGCGCCGGCCATGCCGGGCTGGCCGTCAGCCATGAGCTCACGCAGACGGGCGTTTCCCACGTCATCCTCGAGAAGGGTCAGATCGGGCAGACCTGGCGCGGGTGGTGGGACAGCTTCTGTCTGATGACCCCGAACTGGAACGTGCAGCTGCCCGGCCACCGGTACGAGGGACCGGACCCGGATGGCTTCATGGATCGCGATGACGTCGTGAGCTTCCTCGAAAGCTACGCGTCCCGGTTCGATGCCCCGGTCCGTGAAGGCGTCGACGTCACCGCGCTTCGGCCAGCGGGAAGCGGCTTTGTGCTGGAGACGTCCGCCGGAGAGATCGCTACGAGCACGGTCGTCCTGAGCACCGGCGCCTACCAGCGCTCGTGGCGCCCGCCGGAAGCGGCGACGCTTCCCGCGGACGTCGTGCAGATGGACGCGCAGGATTACCGCCACCCCGCGGGCCTGCCCGCTGGGCCGGTGCTGGTCGTCGGCAGCGGCCAATCAGGCTGTCAGATCGCTGAGGAGCTGCGCGAGGCGGGCCGGGACGTGCTTGTGGCCTGTGGCAGGGCGCCGTGGTTGCCGCGACGGATCGGCGACCGCGACGCGGTCTGGTGGGCGCTCGAGACCGGCTTTTTCGATGCGCCGTTGAGTTCGCTGCCAAGCCCGGGCGCGCGATTCGGCGCCAACGTTCAGGCATCCGGAACCAACGGCGGTCACGATCTGCATTTCCGGACGCTCCACGCAATGGGGGTCACGCTGCTTGGCCGCTTCGAGGGCGCGGAGGGCCACAGAGCGCGATTCGCGCCCGACCTCGAAGAGACCGTGGGTTGGGCCGATGAGCGTCACGGCCAGCTCATGGCGCTGATCCGAAAGGTGGCGGCCGAGCGCGGTCTGCCCGCGCCGCAGATCCGCCAGCCCGAGCCGTTCAGCGCCGACCCGCCCGAGCACGTGGATCTAGACGGCTTCGGCGCGGTGATCTTCGCCACCGGGTTTCGACCCGAGTACGCGTCGTGGGTGCACATCCCTGGTGCCTTTGACGAGCTCGGGTTTCCGATTCATCACGAGGGGGCCAGCACGGTCGTCCCAGGTCTGTACTTCGTCGGCGTGCACTTCCTGCGCAAGCGCAAGTCGGCGCTGTTCATCGGAGCGTGTGAGGACGCCCCGATCGTCGCCGGTCAGATCGCGGCGCGGCATACACCGTCAGTCGCCTAGATTCGCACGCGCAACCCGGTCGTTGCCGTGCGGCGAGCGTGCATCGACGAGCCGATCTCTGGCGGCCGGGCACATACAGTGCGTTCATGGTCAGAGGCGAGGGTCAGCTGCTCGAACGGACCCACGAGCTCGCGGTGATCGACGATGCGCTGCGGGCGGCTCAAGCGGGCCATGGAGCCCTCGCGCTGGTCGAGGGGCCTCCCGGCATCGGCAAGACGGAGCTTCTGACCGCAGCGATGATCCGCGCGCGCCGGCGGCGGATGCTGGTGCTCGTTGCTCGAGGCGGCGAACTGGAGCTGTCGCTTCCCTACGCGATCGTCCGTCAGCTCTTCGAGCCGGCGGTTGCGCACGCTGAGGACGCGATCCGCGACCGGCTGCTGTCCGGCGCCGCGATCCATGCCGAGAGCGTGGTGGACCCACGCGCGCAGCCTGGTGCGGGGGTCATTGAGTCGTCCGCTGTTCTGCACGGCCTGTATTGGCTGACCGCGAACGTCGCTGTCGACCGACCGGTGCTGCTCGTCATCGACGACCTGCACTGGAGCGATCCCGCCTCGGCGAGCTGGCTCGTCTATCTCGCGCGAAGGATCGAGGGCCTGCCCGTCGCCTTGATCTTGGGAGCTCGGCCGGCGGAGCCCGGCGTCAGCGACGTGTTCCTCACGCGGCTGCGCGCGATCGAAGGGCTGGAGCACCTGCAGCCCGCAGCGTTGAGTCTTGCCGCAGTCGACGGGCTCGCCCGCACGATCCTCGGCAAGCAGGTCGAGTGGGCGTTCAGCGAGGCCTGTCACGAGGCGACCGCGGGCACACCGTTCTACGTCGTCGAGCTCTTACGAGCGCTGCATCAGGATGGTGTCACCGGCACCGCCGCCGACGTCCCGGCCATCAACGGGCTCACGCCGAGGGCGGTGATCGACGCCACACTGGCCCGCCTGGGCGGCTTGTCTGATGAGACGCGGGCCGTCGCGGAGGCCGTGGCGCTACTCGAGCCGAGTGCCGAGCTTCGCTGGATCGCCGCGCTGTCAGTGCTCGACTTCGATGTCGTCGCCGCCTCCGCCGACACGTTGCTGTCGCTTGGGCTGTTCGGGTCTGTCTCGCCGTGCCGGTTCGCGCATCCGATCCTGCGATCGGCGGTCGAGTCCGAGATCGCGCCCGCGAGACGCGGCCGGCTGCACCTCGAGGCCGCGCACATGCTCGCGGCTGCCGAGATGCCAGTCGATGCGGTCGCGGCGCACCTGCTGCAGGCCCCGACGCTCGGGGAGCCGTGGATCGTGACCACGCTCCGACGGGCGGCGGGGCAGGCGAGCACCCGCGGCGCACCCGCCGGCGCTGCGGAATATCTGCAGCGCGCGCTCGCCGAGCACCCGGCAGCTCACATACGTCGGGAACTCCTGCTGGACATCGGCCAAGCTGAAAGCCAGCTCCAGTCGCCACGCGCGGCCGAGCACCTACGCGAGGCGCTCGCGCTCGCCGAACATCCCGACGAGATCGCTGTCGCCGGCCTCTGGCTCGGGCAGGTGCTGTATCACGCGGGCGCCCTCGACGAGGCCTTCGCGACCCTCAGCGATGTCGTCGAGCACGCCGACGGAAGCGACAGCGACGCGATGCTCGAGTTGGAGGCCTACCTTCTGTCGATCGCCGGGGCGGCAGGCAAGATGGAAGAGACCGCCCACCGAGCCGCGTCGATTGAGGTCCGCGCCCCGCCCCACTCGACCGCCGCGAGCGCCGTGCACGCGACCCTCGCGTTCAGGGACCTACTGAGCGGGGCGCCCCGCCAGCGGGTGCGCGAGCGCGCCGATCGGGCGCTGGCCGAAGTTCGGCGCAGCGCGGCGGCGAGCTCTCACCTCGCCAACAGGCAGGCCCCGGGCATGTGCCTGGTCTGGACCGACGAGCTCGACGGCGCCATCGACCTGTTCACCGAGCTGCTCGAAGCCGCCGCGGAGACGGGCAGGCGGCAAGCGTTCGAGATGTTCTCCGTTCTGCGCGGCTACACCGCACAGCGGCGCGGCGATCTCGCGAACGCAGCAGCCGACATCGAGCCCGTCCTCGCCGCGGCATTGACGGCAAAGACCCAGGGCTTCACCGAGCTCGTGGCGTTGATCACTCACGTGCAGCTGCTCATCGATGACGCCCAGCCGGACCTCGCGGAGGAGCACGCCCGCTCGGCGCAGATCCCGGCCGGTTTCGAGCGCGGCTTCATGGCCGCCCACCTGCGCCACGGCCACGGCGCCGCGCAGCTCGCTCAGGGAAAGTTCGATCAGGCGGCGGCCACCCTCGCCGAGGCGGGGCGACTGTGCGAGGCGAACGGGATACGCACGCCGGCACTCTTCCCCTGGCGCTCGGACCTCGCGCGGGCACTGGCCGGCACGGACCGACATGACGAGGCGTTGAGCCTGGCCCTGACCGACCTGCGCCTGGCCGATGAATGCGACCTGGACCGGGCGCGCGGACATGCGCTGCGCGCGCTCGGACTGCTGTCCGGCGGAGCAACGGGCCTGCAACATCTCGATGCTGCGGTACAGGCGTTCGCGTGCTCTCCCGCGCGCGTGCACCACGGATGGGCGAGCTACGACTACGGAGCGGCGCTGCGGCGAGCCGGCCGGCGACGCGACGCACGCGGACCGCTGGACGAGGCGCTGGACCTCGGCCTTAGATGCGCAGCTAACCTGCTCAGCGAGCGATCGCGAGAGGAGCTCACGGCGCTCGGAGCACGCCCGCGCAGCGTCATGCTGAGCGGCGTCGAATCGCTCACCGCCTCCGAGCGGCGGGTGTGCCGGCTGGCGGCCCGGGGCCTGAGGAACACCGACATCGCCCAAGCGCTGTTCATCTCGCTGCGGACGGTGGAGACGCACCTCGGCCACGCATACCGCAAGCTCGACATCACCTCTCGCACGGAACTGTCCCACGCACTCGCAGAGCTCCCCTGAGCACGATCCGCCGAGCGCGAGATACGTGCCCGACCCCGATGCGAACGCCTTCACGGAGCCCCGATCATCGGTCGCGATGCCGACCCAACCAGGCGAGAACCGCCTCATCCTGCTGATCGATCTCGACGCCGACCCGATCAACGGCTCGCTTCAGACCGCTGACGGGCGATCGCGCAGATTCTCTGGCTGGATCGGGCTGGCCGCCGCACTGAACGCGGTTCGCAACGCTGAGGCCCGTGGAGCTGACCACCATGGGAGCCGGGCGGTGTCGTCCGGCGGCACCGCGGTCCAGGAAGGCGATCATTCGAGCAGCTCGCAGCCGTGTGCCTGAATCACGGCCTGCATCCGCTGCATCTCCTCCTCGGAGGGCGGTGTGGCATCGCCCGCGGGTGGCAGCGTGCGGCTTGCGGCGGGCCGGCTGATCGCCCTGAGCAGCTCCTCGAAGCCACCGGGGGTGAGGATGAACAGCATCCGGCATCCGTCCGGGCCGGCCGTGTAGCGATGCGGGATGTCGCGCGGGCCGAACAGGTAGTCGCCGCTGCGCGCCTCGATCGTCTGCTCGCCGACCTCGAAGGTGGCGCTGCCATCGAGGATCCAGAAGCCCTCGTCCTCGTTGTGGTGCACGTGCAGCGGCGCTGCCTGGTCGGGCGGCTCGGTGATCTCCACGATGGTCATCTGCCCGCCGGTATCGGCAGCCGTCGCCTTGATCACGGCCAGGCCCTCGGACCACCAGCGCGCCTCTCCGTCTCCGTTTGAAACCGCCACCGGGTCCAGCGCCGGCGCCTGGCTCGTCTGCTGCGTCATGACTCCTCCTTGGTGGTGAAGGCCGTCGAGCGACCACACGGGAGGATGCCTCCGCGGGGCGCGCCGAGCATCGGTCAGGTGGCCTATTTCGGGGCGCTAGTTCGTCTGCGCGGTTTGCGCTCGCGCGGCGTAGGCGGCCGCCTCGGCCCGGGTCCCCACGTCGAGCTTCGCCAGGACGTGAGCGACGTGGTGCTGCACGGTCTTGCGACTGAGATACAGCCGCGCGGCGATCTCCGGGTTGGACAGGCCCAAGGCGAGCAAGTCGAGGACCTCGCGCTCGCGCTTGGTCAGCACGCCGACGCCCTTCGGCCCTGCACGGGACGCCTTCACCCCGAGCCCACGCAGCAAGCTAGCCGTCACGTCTGCGTCAGCCCGGGCGCCGAGCTGCTCGAACGCCGCGAGCGCCAGGCGCGCCTCCGCGATGGCGCCGGCCCGCGCTTCGGGCGCGAGCGCCCTGGCGAGTTCGAGTTGTGCCCGGGCCGCCTCGAGCGGCAGGTCGAGCGCCGTGAACGCCTCCAAGGCCGCCTGGAGATGGGCGCGCGCCCGCTCGTCACCTTCCGCAGCGCGCAGCCGGCCCGCCGCGAGCTCAGCGCCGGCCGCCGTCAGATCGCTGCTGCATCCGGAAGCGAGCGCAGTGAGCCGGTCCAGTACATCCCCTGCAGCGTCGAGATCGTCACGAGCCAGGTAAATGCTGACGAGCAGCTCCAGCAGCGGTGCGCGAGTAGGGCCGGAGGCGCCCTCTCCGTCCAGGCACAGGCGCGCCAGATCCTCGGCCAGCGCCAGGTCTCCTCGCGCCAGCGCAATCGACGCCAACACCTGCCTCGCGGCCGGGCGGGACTCGCAGCCCTCCAACAGACGCTCGGCCTCCTCAAACCGTCCCTGGCGCAGTCGCAGCTCGGCGAGCCTCATCAGCGGGGCCGCTCGCATCCCGCGATAGCCGCCCCCGAAGACACGAGCCGCGGCGAGGAGCTCTTCTTCCGCCTCCGCCCAACGGCCGACCGCTATCAGGATCCCGCCGTAGTGCAGCCGACAGGTCGGCGGCACGAAATCCCCCCACGCGACGAAGCGTCGCGCAGCGGCCATCCACTGCTCCGCACGCGTCATGTCGGTCGCGCGCTCGCACGCGCCCAACAGCCGGCAGTAGATCTCACCGATCGAATCGACGCCGGCGACCTCGCCGCCGGCGACGGCGGCCATCGCCTCGTCGATCAATGCCATCCCCGCTTCGACGCGTCCCGAGACCACGTACGCATGACCCAACAGGGCCTGGGCGCTGAACTCGAGGTCCCGGTCCCCGAAGCGCCTCGCGATCACGAGCGCAGCCATCGCCTGACGCTCGCGCTCGGCCGGGTCGTCTGTCCAAGGTGCGCGGTCGAGCGCGAGGCGCCCGTGCTCCACGGACTCCTCCAACCCCTCCAAGAGGCGCTCGGCCCAAGCCATCCAGCCCTTCGCGGCGGCCCTGTTGCCGTGGACCGCGCCATACAGGAATGCCAGCCACCGCGCCGTCTCGGCCGCCTCCGCCCGGTTGCCGCAGCGACGGTACGCCGCGAATGCGCGTTCCTTCAGCTGAATCGCCTCCACGTGCTCGCCCTGAAAGTGAGCGGCCTGGCTGAGGCCGTCAAGGACCTCCGCCGTCTCTCCCAACTCACGCGCGTGCTCAAAGCACGCGCGTGCACCATCCCAGTCGGCTGCGGCCAGCGCCTCCCGACCTCTCTGCACGAGGTCGTTCGCAGGATCCGCGCCCATGCCAACATGATGCCAGTGCTCGGCCGTGCTCAGCGAGCAGCGATCGACGCTTGGCGTGACGCAAGAGCGGTGGGTTGACCGAGGCCTAGGCGCCAGCCGCGCGCGCTGGGACGCGATCGCGCAGACCGTACTCATGTGTCCGTATGACTTTCAGTCCGGGCCAGGCAACAACGCCCATCTGTCGGGCTGGGATGGCTACCCCGCTGCCCGGCGGCGACTGCTGAAGTCGATATCTCGCGCGCGAGTACGCATCCCCGTCGTGCTCAGCGGCGACTGGCACACGCAATGGGTCAACCACCTGCACCATGATCCAGACCGCGACACGCCACCCATCCTCGCAACGGAATTCGTCGGGACCGCCGTCAGCTCGGACCCGCGTTCACCGCCAACCGCACCGCACCATCGCTGAACGAAAACCCCCAGGTCCGCTGCTACTCCGACCGCAACGGCTACACCCGCGCGATCGTCGATCGCCATCACTGGCGCTCGGACTTCGTCGCCGCCGACGCCAAGCACGCCGACGGTGCGAGCGAACACGCCGCAACGCACATCGTCGACGACCGGCGGCCCGGAGCACACGCCGCCTGACCTGACCGCCACGCCCGGCGGTGGCGTCCCAGGTGCCGGGGAAAGGTGGTGGGCGTAGCTTCCGCGGTGTGTGAGTGAATTTTACTTCACGCGGCGATCACGTCCTGATCGGTTGGGGCGGTGGTGGGGTCGAGGTGGGTGGTCTG
>JALZJA010000623.1 GCA_030860005.1 Actinomycetota bacterium | reverse complement strand
CCGGACGGCCCGCCGTCGATGAGCACGAGGACCGGCTTCTCGGCCGTTCCCGCGTGCGCCAGCAGCGAGTCGCCGTGGTAGTGCACCGCTTTGAGTACGGCCGCGTCAAGCGCTGACCCCCGGCGGGTGCGCTCCTGCAGTGCCTGCGGACGGCAGGCGATCTAAGCTTGGATGTGTGCGCCAGGAGTTCGATGAGCAACGGCGCTCGATGGTCGAGCGGATCGTCGGGCGCGATCTCGATGAGGAGGCCGGTCTCGGCAAGCCGCTCTCGGCCCGGTCGCGCCAGACCGCGCGGTCGGTGGAGTCCTACCTCAAGACCGGCGTGCGCCCGCGCTGGATGGAGCGCGTGGGCGAGATCGACGCGGGGATCGCGCGCGAGCGCCGGCGGCTGGCGCGGACGTACCGGGCCCTGCGCGGCGAGTGCGGCGACGATCGGCGTCTGTTCGAGGCGTGCTGGCGCGCGGTCGCCCAGCAATGGCCGTTCGACGAGCTCAACGAGCTCATCCGCCAGCACAACGAGTGGTTTCCGATCGAGCGCAACCTCCCCGTGAACCCGCGCACCGGGGAGTACGTCCGCGTCGGCGGCCGCTCCTACAAGCGGCCCGTGCTCGGACCCGGGTGGGTACTCGAGCAGTTTCCAGCCGTGCCGGACTGACGCACCGCGGGGTCGCCGTGTCCGCACTCCGTCCGATGGGCAGACTGTCGCTCATGCTCGGGCTCCCGGACGCGATTGCCGCCCGCCGCTTCGATCTCGACGGGGATGACGCGTGATCGACGACGACGTCTTCGCCGTTGAGCCGTGGGCCGTGCCCGAGCGCGAGCTGCATCTCGAGCTGCTTGCGCAGAGCGAGTCGATCTTCGCGCTGTCAAACGGCCACATCGGGCTGCGCGGCAACCTCGACGAGGGCGAGCCGTACGGGACGCCCGGAACCTACCTCAACGGCTTCTACGAGACCCGCCCGCTCCCCCACGCGGAGGCCGGCTTCGGGTATCCCGAGGCCGGCGAGACGATGATCAACGTCCCGAACGGCAAGGTCATCCGCCTGCTCGTCGACGACGAGCCCTTCGACCTTCGCTACGGCGAGGTCGTCCGCCATGAGCGCGTGCTCGACCTGCGCGACGGGGTGCTCCGCCGCGAGGTCGAGTGGAGCTCGCCCGCGAGCCAGAAGGTGCGACTGCGTACGACGCGCCTCGTGTCGTTCGTGCAGCGCTCCGTCGCCGCGATCCTCTACGAGGTCGAGCCGCTCAACGCGCCGGCCCGGATCGTCGTGCAGTCCGAGCTCGTCGCCAACGAGCCCGGGCCAGATCAGACGGCGAAGGACCCGCGGGTCGCGGCCGCGTTGGGCGCGCCGCTGGTCGCCGAGCTGCACGCGCACAACGGGCTGCGCGCCGGGCTCGTGCACGTCACCCGCGCCACCGAGCTGCGCGTCGGCGCGGGCATGGAACACCACGTCGACGGCCCCGAGGGCACGGTCACCGCAGCCGAGAGCGAGCCCGATCTCGCCCGCGTCACGGTCAGCACGGAGCTGAATCCGGGCCAGACGCTGCGCATCGTGAAGTACCTCGCCTACGGGTGGTCGAGCCGTCGCTCGCTGCCCGCGATGCGCGACCAGGTGGACTCGGCGCTGGCCGCGGCCGAGCGAACCGGCTGGGAGGGACTGCGCAGCGCGCAGCGCGAGTACCTCGACGACGTCTGGGAGCGCGCCGACATCGAGGTCGAGGGCGACCCGGCGCTTCAGCAGGCGATGCGCTTCTCGATCTTTCAGGTCGTGCAGGCCGCCGCCCGTGCCGAGGGCCGCGCGATCCCCGCGAAGGGACTGACCGGCAGCGGCTACGACGGCCACAGCTTCTGGGACATGGAGGCCTACACGCTCCCGCTCCTGACGTACACGATTCCGCGCGCGGCCCACGACGCGCTCGCCTGGCGCCACTCCACGCTCGATCTCGCCCAATCGCGCGCTCGCGAGCTCGCATTGAAGGGCGCGACGTTTCCGTGGCGCACGATCTCGGGCCGGGAGTGCTCGGGCTACTGGCCCGCGGGCACGGCCGGGCTTCACATCAACGCCGACGTCGCCGACGCCGTGCGCCGGTACCTGTACGCGACCGGCGACGAGGACTTCGAGCGGGGACCGGGGCTCGAGCTGCTTGTCGAGACGGCGCGGATGTGGCGCTCGGTCGGCCATCACGACCCCCATGGCGGCTTTCGGATCGACGGCGTCACCGGGCCCGACGAGTACACCGCGCTCAAGGACAACAACGTCTACACGAACCTCCTGGCGGCACGGAACCTGCGCGCGGCCGCCGACCTCGCCGCACACCACCCGCACCGCGCCGCGGAGCTGCACGTCGACCAGGAGGAGATCGCGAGCTGGCGCGACGCCGCCGGCGCGATGGTGATCGCCTACGACGAGGAGCTGGGCGTGACGCCGCAGTCCGAGGGCTTCACGCGCTACCGCCAGTGGGATTTCGAGCGCACGCCCGAGGAAGCCTATCCGCTCCTGTTGAACTACCCCTACTACCTGCTGTACTCGAGCCAGGTCGTCAAGCAGGCCGACCTCGTCTTCGCGCTGTACTCCTGCGGCGAGCGGTTCGACGCCGAGCAGAAGGCGCGCGATTTCGAGTACTACGAGCGCATCACCGTGCGCGACTCATCGCTGTCGGCGTGCATCCAGGCGGTCGTCGCGGCCGAGGTCGGGCATCTCGAGCTCGCCTACGACTATCTCAGCGAGACCGCCTTCATCGACCTGCGCGACCTCGCGTTCAACACGAAGGACGGCGTGCACCTGGCCGCGCTGGCGGGCAGCTGGCTCGTCGCCGTCGCGGGCTTCGGAGGGATGCGCGATCACGGCGACGCGCTGAGCTTCAGCCCCGGACTGCCGTCGCGGCTGACGCGGCTCAGCTTCCGGATCGTGTTTCGGGGCCGGCGCCTGCGCGTGTCCGTCGCTCAGGAGAGCGCGCGCTACGAGCTGCTCGAGGGTGAGCCGCTCGAGATCGTGCATCTCGGCGAGCGCCTCTCGCTCGCGCGCGGCTCGGCGCAGACGCGCTCGCTGCTGCCCACGCCGCCGCGGCCCAAGCCCGGGCAACCGCCGGGGCGCGCGCCGCCGCTGCGACACCGCGAGACCTGAGGCGTTGAGCTCGATCGGGTTGCCGTGACTCGGTCGTCCGGGCGGTCCTGCGCTGCCTACGTCGAGGCGGTGCGCGGCTGTGGCGCGGGCTCCTCCTCGCCCGCCTGCTCCTGAAGGAAGTCGTGCACGTCGGCGTTGAAGCGCGCCGGGCGCTCGAGCATCGGCACGTGGCCGGTGTCCTCGTAGATGACCTTGCGCGAATCCGAGATGAGGCGCTCGAACTCCGCGGCGTCCTTGACCGGCACGAGGCGGTCCTTGTCGCCCCAGACGATGAACGTCGGGCAGGCGATCTGCGTCAGGCGATCGCGCAGCGGATAGCCGAGCATCGCGTCGAGCGCGGGCATGAAGCCGGGCTTGCCGGAGCCCTTCACCTGCTCGTACACGAGCGCGGGCGGCAGGCGCTCGGGATGAGCGGCGACGAGCAGCAGCAGCCAGTCGCGCAGCCGTGCGCGTCGCGTCACAGCGTTGGTCGTCGACGCCAGCCAGCCGAGGTAGAAGAAGGCGGCGTTCTCGGCGCGGTGGCGGATGCCTGCCTGGCGCTGGCCGCGGATCTTGTCGAGGCTCAGCCCCGCCGCCGAGACGAGCACGAGCCGCTCGACGCGAGCCGGGTACTGGAGCGCGAGCTCGGCGCCGATGAAGCCGCCCATCGAACTGCCGACGAGGCGGACGCTGTCGATGCCGAGCTCGTCGAGCAGCGCATCGAGCGTTGTGGCGTAGCCGCCTACCGAGATCTTCTCGGCAGGCATGTCGGACTCGCCGAAGCCGGGCAGGTCGGCGGCGATGACGCGGTGGTCGCGGGCGAAGAACGGGATGTTCTCCAGCCAGTTCTGCCAGCAGCCCGAGAGGCCGTGGACGAACAGCGCCACCGGCCCTCCGCCGATGTCGAGGACGTTCATCCGGCGGCCTAGCACGTTCACCCAGCGCAGGTGTGAAGGCCAGTCGACATCCATCCACTCCGACCTGCCGACCGGCCCGTAGGCGTCGAGCTCGAAGTCGTGATCTACGTCTTTCGCGCCTTTTGCCACGAGTCGAGGATAGCCACGGGCTCTTCGATGAAGGCCCGCACGTCGACGTTGAAGCGCTGCGGGCGCTCGAGCATGACCATATGGCCGGTGTCCTCGTAGACGACCTTGCGCGCGTCGCGGATGAGCCATTCGAACTCGGCCGCGTCGCGCAGCGGGACGAGCCGGTCCAGCTCGCCCCACACGATCAGCGTGGGAACGTCGATCTCGCCGAGGCGGTCGCGGATCGGGTAGCCGACCATCGCATCGAGCGCCGGATGAAAGCCCGGCCTGCCGGCGCCGTTGATCTGCTCGAGGACGAGCGGGCCGGGCAGCCGCTCGGGATGGGCGACGACGAGCAGCAGCATCGCTCGGCGCAGACGCGGGCTGCGCACGACGATGTCCGAGCGCTCGGCGAGCCGGCCGAGCCCGAAGAAGAGGACGTTCTCGATCCGCGCGCGCAGACCGCGGTTTCGCTCGTTGAGCATGTGCTCCATGCTCAGCCCGGCTGCCGCGACGAGCACGAGCCGCTCGACGCGGTGCGGGAAGCGGATCGCCATGTCCGCGCCGACGAAGCCGCCCATCGAGTTGCCGACGATCGTTGCGCTGCCGACCGAAAGCGCGCCGAGCAGCTCGT
>JALZJA010000622.1 GCA_030860005.1 Actinomycetota bacterium | reverse complement strand
GCCTGGAGGCCGAGCGCGAGACCGTCGCGCTTGCGCGCCGGCACTCGGCCGCCGTCGCGGGCGTCGCCCAGGAGCGCGTCTTCGCCGAGCTCAAGCGGATCCTGGCGGCTGAGACGGCTCTGGCGGGGCTGCGGTTCATGGACGAGCTCGGGGTCACCGCCGCGGTGCTGCCCGAGCTCGACGCGCTGCGCGGGATGGAGCAGAACCGCTACCACCACGCCGACGTCCATACGCACACGATCGAGGTGCTCGAGCAGACGATCGCCCTCCAGGCGGACCCCGCCGCGGTGCTGGGGGAGGAGCACGCCGGCGCGGTACAGGCGCTGCTCGACGAGCCGCTCGCCGACGAGCTCGATCGCGCGACCGCGATGCGGCTCGGCGCGCTGCTGCACGACGCGGCGAAGCCTACGACGCTCGGCCACCGCGAAGACGGCTCGCCGACGTTCTTCGGCCACGACCGCGAGGGCGCACAGCTCGCTCGCGACGTGCTGACCCGGTTGCGCGCGAGCGAGAAGCTCAAGGCGCACGTCGCTGCGCTCGTGCGCCATCACCTGCGCCTGGGCTTCCTCGTCCACGAGCTTCCGCTCTCGCAACGCGCGCTGTATCGCTACCTGACGACGACCGAGCCGGTCGAGGTCGACGTCACGCTGCTGTCGGTCGCCGACCGCCTCGCCACCCGCGGGCGCAAGGCGCAGGAGGCGATCGCCAAGCACGTCGAGCTGGCACGCGAGGTGCTGCCGGCGGCGCTCGCCTGGCGCGCGCAGGGCTCGCGCGCGCCGCTCGTCGCCGGGGACAGGCTCGCCAAGGAGCTCGCGCTCGAGCCTGGACCCGAGATCGGGCGCCTGCTCGTCGAGATAGACGAGGCGCGCTACGCCGGCGAGATCGAGACCCGCGAGGAGGCGATCGCGCTGGCGTCGCGACTGCGCGGCGAGGGCGCCGCGCGATGACCGCGATCCCCGTCACCGGCGTCAGCGAGCTCGTGCTCGAGGTCGTCGACCTCGAGGCGTCCGAGCAGTTCTACGCCGGCCTGCTCGATCTTCCGGTCGTGGAGCGCTGGCCCGACCGCGAGGCGATCTGGGTCATGGCCGGCGACCGGACGCGGATCGGGCTGTGGCGCCCGCAGGTCGGCATGTTCGGCGGTCGCGGCGGCGTTCATGTCCACTTCGCATTGCACCTGCCGGCCGATGCGTACGACGGCGCGGTGCGCACACTGCGTGAGCGCGGCGCGGAGGTGACCGAGCACGAGTTTCCGGGCGCGGGCCGCGCGATGTACCTCGACGACCCCGACGGCAACGTCGTCGAGCTGTGGACCTGGAACGTCGCGCGCCACCTCGACGGGTAGCTACGCGAAGTACAGCAGCGTCCAGCCCGCGAACGCGAGCGCGGCGACGGTGAGCGCGAACAACGGCCATCGCAACGTCGGCGGACGCTCGTGACGCCTCGGCCGCCGTACGGCCGCGTCGGATATCCAAGCGGCGACCAAGCCGGCCACCGGCACCACGATGGCGAGCGCGAGCTGCGCCATCCGCGCGCCGACGCCGTGCGCGCTCGGGCCGCCGTCGAGCTGCCCGGGGAGTGCAAACGCGGCGAAGCAGACGAGCCCGAGCCCCGCCGCCACGACGGCGGCGGACAGGCTCAACAGCAACCATCCGGCGATCTCCCGAAGCCCGGAGAGACGCTCCTTCGGCTGGCGAGCCGGGCGGCGCTCGCGGTGGCGCGAGGGTGGCGCGCCGATTCCCGCCCGCCGTGGCGTACGCTTCGAGGCCCGATGGCCGAGGACTGCATCTTCTGCAAGATCGTCGCTGGTGAACTGCCCGCGACGATCGTCGACCAGGACGATCGCACCCTTGCGTTCATGGACATCAGTCCCGCCACGCGCGGTCATGCCCTCGTGATTCCACGCGAGCACTCCGCCGACCTGCACGAGATCGGTCTCGAGGACCTCAGGGCCGTTGTCCAAACCGCCCAGCGCGTGGCGGCCAATGCGGTCGACAAGCTCGGTGCCGACGGCGTCAACCTCTTGAACTGCGCGGGCGCCAGCGCGTGGCAGACGGTCTTTCACTTCCACGTGCACGTGATCCCGCGCTACCGCGGAGACCCGCTGAAGCTGCCGTGGGTCCCCGCTGCGGGCGACAAGGACGAGATCGCGGCGGCCGGCGCGGATCTCGCAAGCTAGCGCCCAATCTCTGCGAACCGGTCGATTCCGGGCGTCGTCTTCGTCATGCTTCATGCCATGCGCTCACGCCTGGGCCCGCTCGGCCTCGTCACGTTGACCGCGGCGGCGCTCGCGCTTGCGGTGCCGACCGTCGTCGCGGCACCGTCCAAGCCGGCCCTGCTTGCGGATGCCAAAGCGGACGTCACCGGCAAGCTCGACCTGCAGCGCGTGAAGCTCAGCGTCGACTCGAGGAAGCGTTTGCGCGTGGCGATCACGTTCGCGGGCGCTGTGAAGCCCGCCGACATGCTCGCGAAGTCGGGACCGCCCGGTTCGTTCTGCGTTCGCATCTGGACGCCGGCCGACGCAGACCCGGAGGCCCAGCGTCCTGACCGCCTGGCCTGCGTCACCGCGCGCTCGAAGACCGCGTTGCGTGGTCGCGTCTTCAGACAGGACGGTCCAGGTCTGCCCGAGCGCGTGGCCAATGCTCCTGTCTCGCGCTCCAAGTCGGACCGCAGCTTCGTCATCCGGATCACGCCGGCGTCGCTGGGAGACCCCATGCGCGTCCGGCTCGCCGTCGAGTCGACGCGCCCGGGCTGCGACCGCACGAGCTGCATCGACACGGCGCCCGCGGCCCCGATGACGCGGCGCTTCCGGCTGCGCTAGAGCCCACTAGATCCCCTCGCGGCGCATCCCGCGAACGGCCAGCGCTCCCAGCACGACGATGAGGCCGGTCAGCGATACGCAGGCGGGCCACGTCTGCGACCACGTCACATCCCCGACGAAGCCCTGGCGCGCGCCCTCGAGCACCTTCGTCACGGGGTTGATGTCGGCGATCGTCCGCAGCCAGTCCGACAGCAGCTCGCGCGGCGCGTACGCGGTCGTGAACAGGACCGCGATGAACGAGCCGACCTGCATGAGCGGCGCCGCCTGCTGCGTGCGAAAGCGCAGCGCGACGAGGATCGCGTAGCACGCCATCGACGCGGCAAGGCCCATGACGAGCACGAGCGCGAGCCCGAGCTCCAGCGGCCCCGGGACGTCGACGCCGATGCTGAACGCGACGACGAGCAGGAAGGTCGCGGGCAGCAGCGCGCGCAGGCTCGCCGACGCGACGATGCCCGCGAGCAGCACGGAGCGCGGCGTCGGTGAGAGCAGCAGGCGGTCAAACCAGCCGCGCTCGATGTCGCGGGCGAGGTTCACACCCGTCGCCGCGCCGGTGAACCCCGCGCCCTGAAGCAGCCCGACCGGCACGATGAACGTCCGAAAGTCGACGCCCTCGTAGCCGCGCAGCCGCGACGCCTCGCCGAAGACCGCCGACAGCCCGAGCATGAAGATCGTCGGCGCGAGCACGCCCGGAATCGCTCCGCCGGGGACGCGCAGGATCTCGTTGAGCCCGCGGCGCATGAGCGCGCCGATCATGCGCGGCGCGTCCGTCACGCCTCGCGCAGCCTTCCGCGCAGCGCCAGAACCGACAGCCAGGTCGCCACGATCGTCACGCCGCCCGCCGCCGCCAGGCCCTCCAGCACCGGGGCGACGTCGTTGGCGAAGACGATCGGCGCGCGCATGCCCTCGACGATGTAGGAGAGCGGGTTGTACGCCGCGAGGACGTCGGCCGGAGCCGACAGCAGGTTCTCCGGAAAGAACGCCGACGAGACGAACAAGATCACGAGGACGAGCGGGAAGATCCCCTGGACCGTCGACGCGTTGCGCGCCCGCAGCGCGATCAGGACGCCGATCGCGCCGAAGCCCGTGCCGGCGACGACGCCGATGACGAGGATGTACAGCACACCGGGCACGCCGCCCTTGACCTGAGCGCCGAAGACGAGGCCGAGCATCAGGAAGTAGATGACTTGGGCGATCGCGATGACGCCCGACGCGAGCACGCGCCCGAGCACGATCGCGACGCGGGGCGCGGGGGAGGCGACGATGCGATCGAAGAAGCCGCCCTCGATGTCGAGCGCGACGGAGATCCCCGCGCTCACGCCGCCGAGCAGCAGCGACTGGAGCATCGCGGCCGCAAGCTGGAAGTCGAGAAAGCCGTCGACCTCGGGGAACCCCGGCAGCGATGTCGTCTGCCCGAGGCCGCCGACGTTGATTGCCAAGAAGAGCGTCGGGAAGAGGACGAGCGGAGCGATGAACTGGGGCTTGCGCAGCTGGTTGCGCAGCGCTCGCCTGGCGAGCGCAAGGACCGGCCTGCTCACGCGCTCTCCTCGAGCGCCGGGTCGGCCTCGGGCTCGTCGGCGGCTCCCTCGAGGTGCTCGCCGGTCTTCTCCAGGAAGACGTCGTCGAGCGTCGGCTGCTTGAGCTCGAGCTCGGCGACGGCGAAGCCGGCGTCGTCGAGCGCGCGCAGGATCGGGGCGATGTCGGCCGCACCGTGCTCGAGGCTGATCGACAGATGGCAGCCCTCGGTCGCCGGGCGCTGGTCGCCGAAGCGCGCGACGACCTCCCGCGCGCGGCGCAGATGCGAGCCCTCCGCCAGGACGAGGTCCAGATGCGGGCGACCGATCTCGGCCTTCAGCGCGGCCGGTGTCCCGCTGGCGACGATCTTGCCCCCCGCGATGATCCCGAGCCGGTCGGCTAGCTGGTCGGCCTCCTCGAGGTACTGCGTCGTCAAGAAGACGGTCGTGCCCTCGCCGCTGAGCCGCCGGACCTCGTCCCATAGCGTCAGGCGCGACGTCGGGTCAAGCCCGGTCGTCGGCTCGTCGAGGAACAGCACCTCCGGCTCGTGGATGAGCGCCATCGCGAGGTCGAGCCGGCGGCGCATGCCGCCCGAGTAGGTACCGACCCGGCGGTCCGCCGCCTTCGCGAGCCCGACGCGCGCGATGAGCTCGGCGCTGCGCGCGCGCACGGACTCCGCGGGCATGGCGTGCAGCGTCGCCTGGAGCTCCATCAGCTCGCTGCCGGTCATGAGCGGATCGAGCGCCGCCTCCTGTAGCGCGACGCCGATGCGTGCACGCACCGCGTCGGGCTGCTCGGCGACGTCGAAGCCCGCCACGCGAGCGTGGCCGCCGGTCGGGCGCAGGAGCGTGACGAGCATCCGCACCGTCGTCGTCTTCCCCGCGCCGTTGGGGCCGAGGAAGCCGTAGACCTCGCCCGGCGCGACCTCGAGGTCGATCCCGTCGACGGCCTTGATTGCGCCCTTGAACTCCCGCTCCAGTCCGATGACCTCGATTGCCGCGATGCCGCCAAGTCTATTGCACGTGCAACTTCTTTCGAGGTCGAGATCGCAACTAATCGCCGCGCGCTCGTGTTCAATTCTGCACATGACACGCCATCGCGCATCACTGACATCCGCCCTGCTGGCGCTCTGCGGGGCGCTCCTGCTGCCGACCGCAGCGTCGGCAAAGATCACCGAGCTGGGACAGTTGGCCGCTGGCGTGAAGGGCAGCTGCCCGGGTAGCTGCCAGGCCATCAGCCGCACGACGGGATACCAGGCCAAGGTAGGTCCGGACCGCGGCATGTACCGCGCCCCCGCCGATGGCCGCATTGTCGCGTGGAGCATGTCGCTCGGCAACCCCGGCCCGAAGCAGACGGCGTTCTTCAACGACCGCCTCGGCGGTGAGTCGCAGGCCGCCCTCGTCATCCTGAAGCCGGGCAAGAAGCTCGTGCAGACGGTCACGGTCAAGACGCCGCTGCAGCGGCTGAGCACCTACTTCGGCGAGGTCGTGCAGTTCCCGCTGGTGAAGACCCTGCCGATCAGGAAGGGCTACTACGTCGGCATCACCGTTCCGACGTGGGTGCCGGCGCTGCAGATCGCGCTCGGCAACGACACCTCGTGGCGGTCAAGCCGTGGCAAGGACGCCTGCGGCGACACCGGCACGCAGTCGGCGATGGTCGGCACTCGCAAGAAGGCCTCGTTTCGCTGCCTCTACAGGACGGCCCGCCTGACCTACAGCGCGACCTTCATCCCGACCCCGGGCAAGGACTGAGCGTCGCGCGGCAACGAGCGCGAGTTCGACGAGCCGTACGTGCGAGCGCAGACCGGGCTGGAGCGGAGGAGGCGGGGCTCGCGCGATAGCAGTACGGTCCCCGCCACGACCTACGAGATCAAGGGGTTGATATGAGCACCGAAGCGTCACCCGAGGGACCCAAGTACGACATCTGGATCGAGGACACGATCTATCCGTGGGACAAGGACACGATCTCGATTCCCGAGATTCGCGAGCTTGGCGGGCTGCCCGCGGACTGCTCGGTCGCCGCGTTCGATCTCGTCACCGACAAAGAGGTTCCACTGTCCGAGGATTCCGTGCACGAGATCCCGCCACGCGACCCGGGACGACCGCTCGTGAAGCGAACGCAGTTCAAGCAGATCTCCTGAGCGTCTGCGCGTCTTCGGGGGCCGCCCGCACCAGCGGCCCCCGATGACTACTCCTTCACGCGGTCGATGAGGAACGCGACACGGACGTGCGCGCGCCACTCGTCGAGGTTTTCGCCGCGCAGGCCGGTTGACACGACGTCGATCGCCCTGATGTTGCGCAGCGTCTGTCGGGCCTCGGCCAACGCCTGCAGGACGGCGTCGTCCGAGCTCGTCGGGGAGCTGCCGACGAGCTCGATGATCTTCACCACGGACATCTGTTTCTCCCGTCGTTGGTCAGGGCCCAGCCTACTTGCCCTGTGGCGCCTGCCACTCCTCCCGCCGCGGGCTACCTCTTTACGACGATCTTCATGCTCTGGTCATACTCGCCGTGGATGTCGCAGATGATCTTGAACGTGCCCCTCGTGGGCATGTACTTCTTGTAGTAGCCCGAGGACTTGATGGGAGACTCGAACTTCTTCCTGGTGCCGCGGTAGCCGATGACGTTGTGGGGGTCTACTCCCACGAACTTGAATCTGACGGTTGTGTACTGCTTGACGGTGATCTTCGGGACCCCGTCCTTGTCCTTGTAGAACCAGTTGTCGCCGACCTTGACGGTCCTCTTGACGTTCGCCGTGGCCAGGCCCGCGGTCAGGGCTCCGGCTATCGCGACGACGACGCAGATGACGAGTGGCTTGCGCATGGTGGGCGGTGACCTCCCAGGGGTCAGGCGATGTCGAACGGACGATGCTGGTCTAGCAAGGTGCGCCGATGTGCTCGTGGTTGGAGTGGCTCGGCGTCCATTTGAAGGCCGGGTTGTACTGCTCGAGTTGCTTGACGGGCAGGCAGTTCGCCCATGCGCTGTTGCGGCCGGCCTTGACCATCCACACGTGCGTCATCTGGCTCTTGAGCTTGCCACCGGACTTGCTGTTGTGGCTGTGGTAGATCGGGATCGGGCCGGCGAAGCTCGGTCGCTTGCCGGGCGCGACGCGGAACATCGGTCCGAGGATCACCGGCGGGCCCTGCGGCCGGCGCCAGAACACGAGC